>JAYTFV010000483.1:0-4642 GCA_043734065.1 Planctomycetota bacterium | reverse complement strand
GACCTCGCCCGCCAGCAGCGATTCCTGACGTTCACGCAGATCAACTCATACCTGCCCAACGAAGCGGTCAGTCCGGAGAAACTCGAAGAAGTGTTGATGCTGCTGGAGGAGTTGGGGC
Source organism: Planctomycetota bacterium (assembly GCA_043734065.1). Taxonomy (GTDB): domain Bacteria; phylum Planctomycetota; class Planctomycetia; order Planctomycetales; family Planctomycetaceae; genus TH-plancto1. Next base: position 4,524 of record JAYTFV010000483.1, on the reverse strand, counting down.
TGAGTGTCCGCGATGACCTCAAGCTGCGGCGTGTGAGTCAGGCGACCGCCAAGAAGAAGACCGCCACCAAGGTCACGGAGAAGGCCCAGCCCAAGCGGGGCTCGGTGGAACTCGACGACTCGAAGCAGATTGAAGACCCGGTCCGCATCTACCTGACCCAGATGGGTGAACTGCCGCTGCTGAACCGCGAAGAGGAAATCTCCCTCGCCAAGACGATCGAAGTCACCCGTCGCCGCTATCGTCACCACCTGCTGGAGAACGACTACGTCGCCCAGCAGACGGTCGAGGTCTTGCAGCGTGTCAGTGATGGCGAACTGCCGTTTGACCGCACGATCAAGGTGTCGCTCACCGAAGGTCTGGAGAAGGAGCAGATCATCGGACGCATGCCGCTGAATCTGCAAACAATCCGCCATTTGCAATCGCGGAACCTCGCTGACTTCCAGATCATCACCGATCCCGCGACCAAGGCCGTGGTCCGTAAGCAAACCGAAGAGCGGCTCAACAAGAACCGCCGCAAGATCGCCAAGCTGATCGAAGAGATGGGCGTCCGCACCGCTCGCATCCATCCGCTGATGGAACGCTTCAAGCAGATTACCACGCGCATGGTCCAGCTGCGCGATCAGTTGAAAGTTCACAAGGGAACCGCCGAAGCCGCCGAAGCCGCGTTGAAGGAACTCAACGAGCTGATGGAGCTGACGCTGGAGACTCCCGAGTCGGGCAAGAAGCGGGCGGAAGAGATCCAGTTGCGGTACACCTCGTATGAGCGGGCGACGCGCGACCTGTCGGGCGGGAACCTGCGGCTGGTGGTGTCAATCGCCAAGAAGTATCGGAATCGCGGCCTGAGTTTTCTGGACCTGATTCAAGAGGGGAACACCGGCTTGATGCGGGCGGTCGACAAGTACGAATACCGTCGCGGCTACAAGTTCTCGACCTACGCCACATGGTGGATTCGGCAGGCCATCACCCGCGCCATCGCCGACCAGGCCCGCACGATCCGCATCCCGGTCCACATGATCGAGACGATGTCCCACCTCCGCCGCGTCAGCAAGGTGCTGGTTCAGGAACTGGGTCGCGAGCCGACCGTGGAGGAACTCTCCGTCGCCTCGGGCATCGAGGTCAACGAGACGCGCCGCGTCCTGAAAATCTCGCGTCAGCCGGTCAGCCTCGACCGTCCCGTTGGCGAAGGGGACGACTGTTCCTTTGGCGACTTCGTGCAGGACAACCGCACCGAAAGCCCCGTCAGTGCCGCCGCCACCGACATGCTCAAGGGCAACATCGACTGCGTGCTAAAGACGCTGACCTACCGCGAGCGGGAAATCATCAAGCTGCGCTACGGCCTGGGCGATGGGTACACGTATACCCTCGAAGAGGTCGGCCGCATCTTCAAAGTGACCCGCGAGCGCGTCCGTCAGATCGAAGCCAAAGCCGTCCGCAAACTCCAACACCCCGCGCGGAGCAAGCACCTCAAGGGCTTCCTCGACCGCATCGCTTCGATCACCACGAACTGAGGCCACCAGCGAGCGAGTCGCCGCAGGACGGGCCCCTTTGGCCCGTCCTGCTCAGCCGCCGAACGCAACATCTGATGTGGTGAAAGAGAGTCCCGACTGACGAAAGGACAGTAATCAACGGGGCAGTGATCAACGGGGCAGGGCAATAATAAATGGGGAAATAATCAACGTGTCATGCACTGTTAAGTGTCATTTGGCTGGAAACGGTTCCTGACACCCTTATATCCTGCACCCTTATATCCTGCACCCGTATATCCCTGGGGGCAGGTGCGCTCGGCTGGATGTTTGTTGTCAACGACCCATTTCCTGATGCGAACCGAGCCTGATAGGATGAGTACGTCGGAAACAACCCTCAACCCTCAACCCTCAACCCTCAACCCTCAACGGACCCCTCTCCATGAAAGCTCCCCGCAGTGGCGGTGGCTGGAAGGCCCTGACTTATACTCTTCGCATGGCGAATCGCGTCGGCTGGTGGAAGCTGTGGACGGCGATGCGGTCGAAGAATGCGTGCAAGACCTGTGCGCTCGGCATGGGCGGGCAGATGGGGGGCATGGTCAATGAGGGGGGCTACTTCCCCGAGGTGTGCAAGAAGTCGTTCCAGGCGATGGTCTCCGACATGCAGTCGGGGATCACCCCGGAGTTCTTTCAGCGATACGGGTTCGCCGAGTTGCGGGCCTTTTCGCCGCGGCAGATGGAGATGAGCGGGCGGCTCGTCTTCCCGATCTACGCGGGGCCGAACGACACACACTACCGCGAGATCGCGTGGGACGAGGCTCTCCAACTGCTGAGTGACAAACTCCAAGCCGCCGGGCCGACTCGCAGCTTCTTCTACGCCAGCGGGCGGTCCTCGAACGAGGCGGGGTTTCTGTTTCAACTGTTCGCTCGGCTGTTCGGGACGAACTACGTCAACAACTGTTCGTACTACTGCCACCAGGCCAGCGGCGTCGGCCTCGGGGCTGCTGTCGGCGCGGGCACCGGGACGATCCAACTGGAGGATCTCGACCACGCGGACCTGTACATCCTGATCGGCGGGAACCCGGCCTCGAACCATCCGCGGCTGATGCGTAGTCTAATGCACCTGCGGCGACGGGGCGGGAAGATCATTGTGATCAACCCGGCAAAGGAGCTGGGACTGGTGAACTTCCGGGTGCCGAGCGATGTGCGGAGTCTCGTTTTCGGATCGGAGATCGCGAGCCTGTATGTGCAACCGCACATCGGCGGGGATATTGCGTTAATGCTCGGGATGGCGAAGACGCTCTTCGCACTGAAGGCACTCGATACGAAATTCATCACCGACGCCACCGAAGAGTTCGAGTCGTTTCGCCAGCAAGTCGAGTCGACCGATTGGGAGACGATTGAGCGCGGGTCGGGGGTCTCGCGCTCGCAGATCGAGGAGATCGCCGGGGTCTACGCCGCTGCGAAGAACGCCGTGATCGGGTGGACGATGGGGATTACACACCACCTGCACGGGACGGATAACGTCAAGATGATCGCGAACCTCGCCCTGCTGCGCGGCATGGTTGGCAAGCCACATGCGGGCCTCATGCCGATTCGCGGGCATAGCAATGTGCAGGGGATGGGGTCAGTCGGCGTGACGCCGCAACTGAAGCTCGGGATGCTGAAGAGGTTTGAAGAGAGACTCGGAGTCCACTTACCGACCTCGCCGGGGCTGGACACGATGGCGTGTATGGATGCTAGCGAGCGAGGCGAAATGAATGTGGCATTGTGCTTGGGAGGGAACTTGTACGGCAGCAATCCGGATGCGGCGTTCGCGGAGCGGGCGCTGAAGAAGTTGGGGCTAGTGACGTACCTGACCACGACGCTCAACACCGGTCATGCGTGGGGCCGGGGGCGGGAAACGCTGGTGCTGCCAATCCTGCCGCGCGATGAGGAGCCGCAGCCGACGACGCAGGAGTCGATGTTCAGCTACGTGCGTTTGAGCGACGGCGGGCCATCGCGCTATGCCGGGCCGCGCAGCGAGGTGTCGGTCCTGACCTCGCTGGGCAAGGCGGTCCTCGGAGAATCCGGCCCGGTCGACTGGAAGAAACTGGAGAGCCACGACGCCGTGCGGCAGTTGATCTCGGAGTTGATCCCCGGGTTCGAACCGATCAGGGACATCTCGAAGACGAAGCAGGAATTCCACATCGGTGGGCGGGCACTCGATACCCCGAGGTTTCCGACCCCCAGCGGCAAGGCCAAGTTCCACACCGTCCCCATCCCCGCCGCTCATGATTCGATCGGGCCGCAGTTGCGATTAATGTCGATCCGTTCCGAAGGCCAGTTTAATACCGTTGTTTATGAAGAAGAAGATTTGTACCGGGGCCAGGATCGCCGCGACATCATCCTCATGCACCGGGCCGACATCGCCCGCTTCGGCCTGACGGTTGATCAACTCGTTACCGTGAAAAGCACCACCGGCGAGATGCGCTATCAGCGCGTCCGCGAGTTCGATGTCCGTGCCGGCAACGCGATGATGTACTGTCCGGAGTGCAACGTGTTATTCCCGCGAACGGTAGACCCGCAATCCAAGACCCCGGCATTTAAGAACGTGCTGGTGACGGTGACGCCGGAGTGTTAATGCGAGTGGTCATTGAAAACTGACCGTTGAATCGGCTTCCAGCCTGTCGTGATTGGCGAAGTATGACAGGCTGGAAGCCTATCCCACGGGTCAGACGAATCTGACCGATCGCCAAATGCGAATGCGTGCTGGTGTTGCTCAGTCTCCGGCCAGGCTGGCGGTCCGACGCCAGGGGTTAAGCGGTGTTGGGCAGGCCCACAAGAGTTCTTAGTTGGACAGCGCCAGTATTCCCAGTTGCCGTGGGAAAAGCCAGCTGTTCATGATTGATCGATTGGAATGCAGGACTTGGTCTGGTCGACATCGAGTCCGAGTTGCTCGTACCGTTCGCGGCGGGTTCGAGTGTGAGAGCGTCTGGCTTGGGCGTTGCGGTGTTGGTGGTAGTGCTGTTGGTCGAGTGCGTGTTGGAACTTTTCGTCGCGGAGTGGGGGTGGCAGGTCG
>JAYTFV010000482.1:0-4973 GCA_043734065.1 Planctomycetota bacterium | reverse complement strand
GGCGTATGTCATCGGCGAGGTCGTCGCCGGTGAGCAGACTTGCGTGTATGCGGGGAGGGGATGAGAGGGGAGAGACGAGAGCCAATCCTCATCCTTGCTCGTTCCACTGACTCCCGGCCCCTGGTCCTCAGCCCTGATCCCTTCCACCCACACCCTGTCTCTGCCCTCTGGCTCTCGTCTCTGATCTCTCCTCCCTCCTCTCTTGTCCTCTCCCCCATGTCCCATTGTCTTGTCACCGGCGGTGCCGGATTCATCGGCAGCCACCTCACCGAGCGGCTCTTGTCCCAGGGCCATCAGGTCACGGTCCTCGACAACCTGTCGACCGGGCGGGCGGCCAACCTCCAGGCGGTCGAACACCACGCGCGGCTGCGGATCATCAACGGGTCGATCACCGATCAGATCGCCCTCAGCGAGGCGGTGCATGGGACCGACACGATCTATCACATGGCCGCTGCGGTGGGTGTCAAGCTGGTCGCCGACAACCCGGTGCTGACGATTGAGACGAACATCTACCCGACCGAGTTCCTGTTGCGGCTGGCCGTGCAGGGGGGGCAGCGGGTCTACTTGGCCAGCACGAGCGAGGCGTACGGCAAGAACCCGAAGGAGGTGTGGAACGAAGAGGACGATCTCGTCTTCGGCCCGACCTCGAAGCCGCGCTGGGCCTATGGGGCGTCGAAGGCGATCGATGAGTTTCTGGCCCTGGCCTATCACAAGATGTACGGACTCAAGGTCGTCTGCGGGCGGTTCTTCAACGTTGTCGGCCCGCGTCAGGTCGGCAACTATGGGATGGTCGTCCCGCGCTTCGTCGATCAGGCCCTCAGCGGTGGCCCCCTCGTTGTCTACGACGACGGCTCGCAGGTCCGCTGCTTCGCCCATGTCCAGGAAGTCGTCGATTGCGTCATCGAACTCACCAACACCCTGGAGGCTGCGGGTCGCATCTTCAACATCGGCAGCGACCAAGCGGTGAGCGTGCTGCAACTGGCCAAGACGGTGATCGAGAAGGTCAACCCGCAAGTGGCGATCGAGTTCATGCCGTACGTCCAAGCCTACGGGGAGAACTTCGAGGATGTCCAGCGGCGGGTGCCCTGTGTCGACCGGCTCTACGACACCATCGGACACAAGCCGGGGATGACGCTCTCGCAGATACTGGATGACGTGATCGCCTGGAAGCGGGCCGAGTTGGGGTCGTAGCCACCTTCGCCAGAAGGTGGGCGAATTGTCTCGACTCGGTCAATCGGGGATGATGCTCGCAGTGGTCGCCGCAGTCGTTCGGAAACTGGTTCATTCCGCCCACGTTCTGGCGAACGTAGCTACCCCAGCCACAGAGGAGTGGAACATGCAGGGCATCGACAGACAGTTCATGCAGTTGTCTCAAGCGTTTTCCTATCTCATCTCGTTTGTCTCGATCGTGATGTTCACAGTCGCGGCATGCGTGGTTCTGCTCAATGGCCGCTCATCGACGGAGAGAACATTAATTGGGATTGGGGCGGTGTTGCAGGCGATCAGTATCGCCATCGGGTTGGGGATGTCGCTGCTCTCACGACTCGGTCCTCTCGGGAACCTAGGGAGTACCGTCATCATGTTCAATGCCCTCTCGTACCTCCTCTCGTTTGCAGGCAAGGCGCTGGGACTCTGGGGAGCCGTCAAGCTGCTCCACCGGGCAGCTCAGATGGAGTTGTTTATGCAAGACCCCGACGATGACCGCTGAGGCACGCCACCGCCGTGGGGGTCAGCGGCGACGCTCAATCGACATATAGGAACTCATTCGAGTTCAATAGCACGTGGCAGAAATCGACCAGCGCCCGGTCGGCCTCGACGGGCATCTTCTCACTCGTCTCACCCGGCTTCGAGGTTGCAGCCGTCGGGCGAGTGCGAGCCTGTTCGAGGAACTCCTGACCCCGGCGGATTTCTGCTTCCGACGGGTCGCGGGCGTAGGCCAGACGGTACGCTTGACGCACCTGACTCTCCTCCCCGCCGGGGATATCCTGCCGGATGCGACTGGCGAGCTTCGCCGCCCGCACGAGCGTCCAGTCGCCGTTGATCATCAGCAGAGATTGCGTCGGGCTGGTTGTCACGTTGCGCGAGCCGGTCCCGACGATGCGGTCGGGCTGGTCGAAGGCTTCGAGCAGCGGCTCGCGCGTGTTGCGGAGCGTCTTCAGGTAGACCGACCGGCGGTTCGCAGTGAGGTCAGCCCCCGGACCGCCCACCTTCAAATCGAGTTCCCCCGACACCGCCAGCATGCTGTCACGGATCTGTTCGGCAGCCAGACGCCGAATCGGGAACCGCCACAACAGCCGCGCTGCGGGGTCGGTCCGCATGCCGGATTCCATCCTCTGCGGCTCGTGCGGATTGTGGCTGGCTTGTCGATAGACGGCGGACAGCACAATAGTTCGGTGGAGCGACTTCAGGCTCCACTGGTGGGCGATGAACTCACTCGTCAGCCAGTCGAGCAACTCGGGATGGCTGGGCGGTTCGCCGAGCCGACCGAAGTCGCTGGTACTCGCGACCAGCCCGGTCCCAAAGTGCAGCGCCCAGATGCGATTGACGATCACGCGCGTGCTGAGCGGATTGGTCGGCGAGGCGATCCACTTCGCGAGGGCTGTCCGCCGACCGGTGGTGTGCGGGTTGTGGGCCAGCGACTCGATGACCGCCGGTGCCGGGTCGAGGACTGACGGGAACCCCGGCGCAATCTCGCCCAGCTTGGGGCGGTCTGGCACATGCACAACCGGGGCCAGCGGACCGACATCGGTGACGGTCAGCGTCGTTGGCAGCGGGGCGGGCTTCTGTGCATCGAACGTCGCGAGTTCCTGCTTGAGGCTCTCCCACTCGGCCCGCTCGGGGGAGTCCTTCTTGAATTTCTTGTCGAGTTCGGCGTTGTACTTCTCCAGCACCTGGAGATACATCAGATACGCGATCTGCTCCTCGTACGCAGTCCGCTCGGCTGCGGGCTTGTTGTAAATCTTCTGAAAATCTTCCTGGAAGGGGGAGACGGCGGCCTTCTCCAGCTCCTTCTTGCGAGGAGCTTCGAGGGCGTCGATCTTCTCGCGAATGGTTTTTGTGGCCTCTTCCCACTTCGCGCGTTGAGCCTTGTACTCGGCCAACTTCTCCGGCGAGGTCAGCGGCCGTTCGTCCTCGAACGACACGCTGCACAGGAACGCCTGCAACCGGTAGTAGTCCTTCTGCAACAGCGGGTCGAACTTGTGATCGTGGCACTTCGCACAGCCGAGTCCCAGCCCGAGGAAGGCGTCCGAGGTGGTCTCGGTCATGTCTTCGAGGATCGTCTTCCACTGGCCGAACGCATCGCGCTGGTTGTACTCGTAGATCCCGTTACGCAGGTATCCGGTCGCAGCGACGGCCTCGGAGTTGGTCGGGTCGATCTCATCGCCAGCCAGTTGCTCCATGACAAAACGGTCATACGGCTTGTCGGCGCTGAAGGACTGCACCACATAGTCGCGATACCGCCAGGCTGTGGGGCGGAACGAGTCCTGCTTGTACCCATCCGACTCGGCATAGCGCACGAGGTCGAGCCAGAACCGGGCCATGTTCTCGCCATAGGCCGGGCTGGCGAGAAGCTGGTCGACGAGGGTCTCGTACGCCTTGTCCGACGGGTCCGAGAGGCAGGCATCCATCTGCTGGAGCGTCGGCGGTAACCCCGTCAGGTCGAGGTACAACCGCCGCGCGACCGTGACGCGGTTCGCCTCTGGAGCCGGTTCGAGTTCGGCCTCACGAATCTTGGCCAGGATGAACCGGTCGACCGGTGTGCGGCTCCAGTGGTCGCCTTCGAGAGTCGGCGGCTCGACCCGCTTCACCGGTTGAAAGGCCCAGTACGCGCGGTCCTCGTCCGTCAGTTCCCGGCCACTCGGCTTCGCAGCAGCGACAGTCTCCCCGGCGGGCCACGGAGCCCCCATCTCGACCCACTTCGTCAGATGACCGATCTGCTCCTCGCTCAGCTTCCCGTCCGGCGGCATCTCCAGCGACTTGTAGTTGATCGCCTCGACGAGCAGGCTCTCCGCCAGATTCCCGATGACGACCGCCGGTCCCGACTCCCCGCCCAGCAACAGCCCCTCGCGCGAATCGAGCCGCAGCTCCCCCTTCTGCTTCTTGTCGTTGTGGCACTTGAAGCACTTCTCGACCAGCAGCGGGCGGACGTGCGTCTCGAAATATTTCAGATGCTCCACAGTCGGAGCCTCTGCCGAGTCCGCAGCCACGCCAGCCTGCGAGACCAGCCACAACCCCAGCGCACCCAGACACGCGACAGAAAACTTCACGAGGACGACTCCCCTGGGGCTGACACTCCACAAACACCCCGACAGCATACCGGACGAGACGGCCAGTCACCAATGGAAATTGGGGCGACGAATGTGGTACGACGCTCCGCGTCGTGACTCACGACGCGGAGCGTCGTGCTACAATGGGCGATCCGACCAGATACGGAGATCGAGACCATGAGCGACACCCGCCCGTTTGCCCACCTGCACTGTCACACCCATTACTCGCTGCTCGATGGGGCCAGCAAGATTCCGGACCTGCTCAAGAAGGTCAAGGAACTGGGGATGAACTCGTGCGCGATCACTGACCACGGCAATCTGTACGGGGCGCTCGAGTTCTATCAGAAGGCGAAAGAAGCCGGGGTCAACCCGGTCCTCGGCTATGAAGCGTACATCGCGCCCGGCCATCGCACCGACCGCACCGCCTCGAAGATGAAGGACGCTTCGTTCCACCTGACCCTGCTGGCGATGAACCGCACCGGGTTTCAGAACCTGATCAAGATGTCCTCCGCAGCCTTTCTGGAGGGGTACTACTATCGCCCGCGTATCGATAAGGAACTGCTCGCCGCGCATCACGAGGGGATCATTTGCCTCTCCGGGTGTGCTTCGAGCGAGCTGTCGCGACTGCTGCTGGCCGACGACAAGGAGAAGGCCGAGAGCCTGGTTCACTGGTTCGACAAGCTGTTCGGCGACCGGTTCTATCTG
>JAYTFV010000481.1:0-15149 GCA_043734065.1 Planctomycetota bacterium | reverse complement strand
CACGGCAACGCACTGTTTCACAGTGCGTTGGTTTTCAGTCGTCAGTCATCAGTTTTCAGTCAGAGAAGAGTTGCCCAACTTCACAAAGTACGTTGCCGTGGCTTTGGCCCGGCCCCTGTTGACGCTTCTGCTCGATCGGGCATACAGTGGGGGAACAGCGTGGGGCGAATCCGCTCGCCCCGCTCCTCGGTCGACACGGGTTGATCGCATTGGTCACGGGAGTTGCCATGTCAGAGTCTTCTGGACAGGCCAGCACTCATCCGCCGGTCCCACGACCGGTCGGGGCGTGGGAGTCTCTGGCCTGGACCGGGGCGTATGCGCTGTCGCAGTTCGTGGCGGTGTCCCTCACCCTGGCGATTATTTCACTCGCTGCCCTGGGATGGGAGAGCCTCTCGACTGACCGGATGATGGAGTTGTTCCTCGAACTTGAGATCGACAACAGCTTCCTGGTGTTCGGTGCCTCGACGCTGGGAGCGGCATTGATCCTGATGCCTCTGGTGAAGTGGAGACTGGGGGCCAGCTGGCGAGAGCAGTTGCACTTGGTACTGCCGAGTGGTCGGCATTCGCTGTTGATCTTGGGAGCCGTGCTGCCGCTGGCGATTCTGTCGAATGAACTGTACCGGGTCTGCCAGGGCTGGTTTGGATTCGCCGCCGGAGATACCAATCGACTGGTGCAGTCGCTGTCGTTTCAGGTGTCGTACCCGATCCTGGTCATGGCCATCGCCCTCGGACCCGCAGTCAGCGAGGAGCTGGTGTTTCGCGGTCTGATCGGTCAGGGACTGGTCCAGCGCTGGGGCCTGCTCCGCGGCGTCGGCATGACAGCGGCGCTGTTTGCACTGGCACATGTGTCCCCGGCGCATGCGATTGCGACGTTGCCGCTGGGTCTGTTCCTGCACTGGGTTTACTTGCAGACGCGAAGCTTGTGGGCTCCGATCCTGCTGCATTTTCTGAATAATCTACTGGTGATCAGCCTGGCCCACTTCCGCATTGGCGAGTTGCCCGCGAGTCCGGTGCTGCTGACGACGGCGTTTGGGTGCCTGACGGCATTGGCGTGGCGATTTGGGAGCGGTGAGAACAGTCTCGACTCGGCCCACCGCCCCTTGGTCGGCCCGTTCTGGAAGTCCTGGCAGCAGTTGTACGAAGGGTGGAGCGTGTTGTCCTATACGATCGCGTTTCTGTGGGCGGCTCGGGTGTAGCTCTCGTCGCACTGCGACTGAGATTCCTCCCGCGGGCCCCCGTTGGCTGTCGGCATTGAAACACGGTCGCCGACTCCACATATTCAGTGCCTGATCATTCCTCATCGCCCCATCGGAGTTCGTCCCATGAGTCAACTCACACGACGTACCTTCCTCACCACCACCGTAGCTGCGGGGGCACTGACGCAGATGGCTCCGCTGATTCTCGGAGCCGATGCGACCCCGAGTCGCGTCGTGACGGTCGGCGTGATGGGGATGAGCCGAGGGCTCTCGCTGGCCCAGACGTTTGGGATGCTGCCGGGGGTGCGGGTTAAGTACGTGTGCGACCTCGATCCGAATCGGGTCGAGGCGGGGAAGGCCACGATCGAGAAGCTGGAGTGCGAGCCGAAGCAGGCTCCGCAGGCGATCCTCGACTTCCGTAAGATCCTGGATGATCCCGAGGTCGACGCCCTGATCTGTGCCGCTCCGAATCACTGGCACGCTCCGGCGGCGATCATGGCCTGCCAGGCGAACAAACATTGCTATGTCGAGAAGCCCTGCTGTCACAATCCGTGGGAGGGCGAACTGCTCGTCGCGATGTCCCGCAAGTACAACCGCGCGGTCCAGATGGGGAATCAGCGCCGCAGCGGGCCGGGATTCATCGAGGCGATGCAACGGCTGCATGAGGGCGTCATCGGGCGGGTCTACCTGAGCAAGTGCTGGTACACCGCCCTGCGACCGACGATTGGGACTGGCGTCCTCGCTCCTGTCCCCGAGGGGCTGGACTACGCGATGTGGCAAGGCCCGGCTCCTCACAAGGAGTTCCGCAGCAACTTCCTGCACTACAACTGGCACTGGTTCTGGCACTGGGGCAACGGCGAACTCGGCAACAACGGCATCCACTCGCTCGACATCGGACGCTGGGGGCTCAACGCCGATTACCCGATCCGCGCGACCTCCTCGGGAGGCCGCTACCGCTTCCAAGACGACCAGCAAACTCCCGACACCCACACCGTCTGCTTCGAATATGAAGGCGGTCGCCAACTGATCTGGGACGGTCGCAGTTGTAACAAGCACGACGACCGGTTCGTGGCATTCTACGGAGAGAACGGCACGCTGGAGATTGACGCCAGCGGGACATACCGCGTGTATGACATCAATGACCAGGAGACTGAGAAGGTCGCGAAGAGTTACAACGATTCGTTGCACGCGGCCAACTTCATCGCGGCGATCCGCAACGACACCCCGCTAGCCCTCAACAGTGAAATCGAAGGCGGCTACAAGAGCACCCTGCTCTGCCACCTGGGCAACATCGCCCATCGCACCGGCCACACGCTGAACTGCGATCCGAAGAATGGACGCATCCTCAATGATGAGGCGGCGATGTCTCTCTGGAAGCGGGAGTATTCGAAAGAGTGGACGCCGAAAGAGAGTTAGGCGAGGCCGACAAGACGCCACCCTCGCTGGCCAGAACCTGAACGGAAATTCACTGACTTCAGTTCCGTGGAGTCGACTCACTCGCGAAGCCCCCCCGGAGTTCGCTAAACTGCGGCCCCTGTCGGCTGCGGTCTCGGTGCGCACTGAGGTCTGGCAGCCTCTCCAACCGACTGCGGGGATGGCCCCGGTCAGATTCGGTGTCGTGTCAGTCTTGGCACGGCCAGTCCCGGCAACAAGGATAGACATCCATGACGGACGCACACTCCGCCGGTGGAGATTCGTTTGATCTCGACAAGCTGCAACAGCTTGTGGAAATGATGGAAAAGCACGACCTGCGTGAGGTGCAATTGCGCCGCGGCGACCAGCAATGGAAGCTCAAGCGGGGGCCGCAAGAGGTGGTGCATGCGATGCCGCTGGGGGGGCACTTTGCTCCGCCGCCGATGATGCCTGGTCCGGCTCCGGTGGCAGCCAGCAGTGGCACTCCGGCTGCTTCCGCCAAGAGTGGCGATGAGGGGCTGCTACAGGTCAAGAGTCCGATGGTGGGGACGTATTATTCGTCGCCTTCGCCGGGCGAGCCGGTCTTTGTGAAGGTCGGAGACCGGGTCAAGAACGATACGGTCGTGTGCCTGATCGAAGCCATGAAGTTCTTCAATCCGGTGAAGGCGGAATGCACCGGCTCGATCGCCAAGCTCCTCGTCAAAGAGGGCGATGCCGTCGAGTACGGGCAGGTGCTGTTTATGGTTCAGCCGTAGTGCGTGGAAAGCCGAGCGGTTGCCACCGCTGGGTTTTGTATCGCTGTCGATTCCACTCGCGAGTCACTTCTCTCAAGTTGCCACATGTTCCATCGCATTCTAATCGCCAATCGCGGTGAAATCGCCCTGCGGGTCATTCGGGCCTGCCGCGAGATGGGCATTGCCACCGTCGCGGTGTTCAGCGAGGCCGATCGCGGGGCCGCGTACCTCGATCTGGCCGACGAGAAGTTCTGCATCGGGCCCGCCTCGGCGACGGATAGCTACCTCAAGATCGAACGGATCATCAGTGCGGCTGAGGTTGGGAATGCGGATGCGATTCATCCGGGGTATGGGTTCCTGTCCGAGAACCATGACTTCGCCGAGATGTGTCGAGCCTCGAAGATCGAGTTCATCGGGCCTCCGCACCAGGCGATGGCCGCCCTCGGAGACAAGGTGGCCGCTCGCCGCATCGCCCGCGAAGCCAAGGTGCCCACCGTGCCCGGCAGCGAGGGGCTCGTCGCTGACGAGAACGAAGCCGCCAAGGTTGCCGCCGAGATCGGCTACCCCGTCCTCATCAAGGCCACTGCCGGTGGCGGCGGCAAGGGGATTCGTGCCGCTCACAATGAAGCCCAGCTGCGTGTCGAGTTGAAGGCCGCGTCGAACGAGGCCGAGAAGGCGTTTAAGAACGGCGGCGTCTATGTCGAGAAGTTCATCCAGAAACCACGTCACGTCGAGGTCCAACTGCTCGGCGACATGCACGGCAACGTGGTCCACCTCTGGGAGCGCGACTGCACGATGCAGCGGAAACACCAGAAGCTGATCGAGGAAAGCCCCGCTCCGAACCTGCCGCAGAAGATCCGCGAGGAGTTGTGTAGTGCAGCCGTCCGGCTGGCCAAGACCGCCGGTTACTACAACGCTGGGACGTGCGAGTTCATCGTGGACCAGGACAACAAGTTCTACTTCATCGAAGTCAACGCCCGCATCCAGGTCGAGCATCCGGTCACCGAGCAAGTGACGGGGATCGACCTGATCAAGCAGCAGATCCTCGTGGCCTCCGGTGAGAAGCTGGCGTTCAAGCAGAAGGACATTCCCTGCAACGGCCACGCGATGGAGGTCCGGATCAACGCCGAGGACACGGAGAACGGATTTCGCGGTTGTCCGGGGACGATCACGAAGTTCCGTCCCCCCGGCGGGATGGGGGTGCGGTTCGACTCGCACGCTTATGAGGGGTACAAGATTTCCCCGTACTACGACTCAATGATCGGCAAGCTGATCATTCACCGCCCGAACCGCGAAGAGACACTGAAGACTCTCCGCCGGGCTCTGGACGAGTTCGTCATCGAAGGCATCAAGACGACGATCCCCCTCGCCCGCCGGATCATCGATCATCCGACGTTCATCAACGGCGAAGGGGACACGGGGTTCGTGGAACGGTCGATGTTTTAGTGGGAGTCCCGGCGATGCGCTGCTTGGCGATTCGAGGAGCAGGATGAAGCCTGAACTCCGACGCTTGATTCACACGCCATAGGACAGTGACGGGGCTTGCGGTACAATCCGGCTAATCGGAGAACTGTCATGAGCATTGTCATTGAGTTGCTTCCCGAACTCGAATCAGAACTGGCTGAGGAAGCGGCGCGGTTACAGCTGCCGCTTTCCGAGTACGCCTTGCGACTCTTCGTGACCAGACCTTCTGCGGAGCCGAAGCCCAGTACGGGGGCGGAATTGCTTCAGTATTGGCAGAACGCCCGATTGGTGGGTTCGCGGCCCGAGATTACCGACCCCGCCGAGCACAGCCGCATGCTGCGTCAGCAGGCAGAGACTCGGGAGCGGCCGTAGTTCATTGATATGCCAGCGCGGCATAGCCGCAACCGAAGGGGAATGCAGTCAGGCATCAGCGGTCAGCCAGAAACCAATCAGCGTCGAGGCGGCCTTTGCACCCTGAAGGGGTGACACATCACAGCCCAGGGTCGCGACCGCAGGGAGCGTACCCTGGGTGAGATCGCTCGCGCGGAACGAACCCTGAAGGGGTTCCATCCAGGGCGTGCGGGTGTACAACCCCTTCAGGGTTGGCGTTCCCCGGGCCACGTGTTCCAGGGTGCGCTCCTGCTTCGCGACCCTGGGCTATGTTGTGCAACCCCTTCGGGGTTCAGAGGCTTTTCAGGCCATCGAAAACTCGTGCAGCTCGCAAACATTCTGGAGGTGAGTCGTGTGGATACCGATGTGCTGATCGACATTTAGCGAGGGCACTCACCGGAGCAGGCTGAAGCCTGGACTCCCACGCTCCGGCTACAACGGTTCGTTGAGGTTCAGTTGGCTGTGAGTCGCGGGTTTCGGAATGGAGAGCGAAGCTCCGCCTTGACCAGGAGCGGGGGCACTGAGCAGGTCGCGTCCGAGGTCACGAAAGGGGGTGGCACTGCGCGGCAGGGAACTGCCTTGCGGGATCACCTGCTGCAGCAGATCGCGGGCCATCGTTGCGGTGTCACCCGAAGTCGGCAACGCCTCGACGCCCGGCGTCGCTGGTAGTTTGGCATTGAGCCGATTGCTGAATTGCTCCTCCAGCTGTTGAACCATGGCATCCTCTGCTGGAGCAGTGGCCATCACGTCGTCCGCAGGCACAGCCGGGTCGTCCTCGACCATCGGGGCAATGGCCTCATCAAAAGCCGACTCGAATTGCTTCCGAGCTGGAGACAGCGTGTCGAGCAAGCGTGGCTTCGACCGGGGTGCGGGGGTGGGCTGCGTCACCACACTGTTCGCGGCGGGCTGATCCGTCTCCCAGCGGATCGGCAGCTCGGACTGGCCCGCGACATTTCGCGAACGGCGAGGCGGGGCGTCCTGCGTCTGTTGGGGGAGGATCTCGTTCGGGAGATTGTCCGGCAGGTTGTCGCGAATCAGCGACGAGCGTCCGTCGGCGACCAGAGCCTGCGTCACCTCGGGGTGATTGGCCCACATCGCCTGGCTCCAAGTGCGGATGTCGACGTAAGAGCTGCTCAGCGGCGGGCGCTGGGATCGCGGGACAACGACGATGCCTTGCGGCGTGTGGACCACATGAAAGTTGGCCACGAACAGCCCGGCCAGGGTGCCGACCAATGTGCCACCGAGAAACATCTTGAAACCGAACATGGCGCTCTCCCGCGAACTTCGGCCCCGGTCGCTGCGACCTCGGCGGAAGACACGGGAACCCTATCACTCGCCGGAGGTGTGCTTGATCGGTTTCATGCGGGAAACCACGGACGGAGAAAGTCCGCGAGGAGTTCGCTGGGATAAGCGAGACGATACGTGAGGTTTCGCTAGCTGTCACAACCGGCGCAACTGGTTGATATCGACAGACGGGTGAGAGCATCAAGTGACGACCAATGCCATGCCGCAGCCGATTCCGGCCAGATAACCCAGGGCAACCATGACCCGATCCATGCTCACTGCCGGATTGTTTCGGTGAACAATGAAAGACCGATATGCCAACGGAACAGCGAACACATGCGTCCCGAGGATGAAGTAAATGATTTCAAAATCGGGCCGCTCGCCTCGCCAGAGTTGAGCAATCGGACCGCCCACGCAGGCTCCGGCCAGGAGCATGATGACTGCAATTCCTCTGTTGGCGCGGTTGGCACGCATGATCGAGACGACTCCATTGATTGATGGTATGGCCCTGTCATCTCAGACGATTGGCATGATTTCGGAGGCAAGGATCGTTCGAACTTGAACTGGCCTGAGAGTCGCCTTTCGCTCTGCGAAAGGCCGGTCTTTCGCGGAGCGAAAGACGACTCTCATTTCTCGAACGGTCCCAAGTCAATCTCTGACAGGCTGGAAGCCTATCCCACGCACTACCCCAGCACCCACCCCTTCCGGTATTCCCTCCCGAGGAACTTCTCCGCCTCGGGAGCGTTCGGGATCTTCATGTTCGCGGCGTCCCACTCCAGCTTCTTCCCCGCGCGGTAGGCGACATTGCCGAGGTGGTTCGCCTCGGTCAGTGGGCCGCTGTAGCCGAAGTGGCAGGTCGTGGGAGCCCCGGTTTTGCAGGCGTGAATCCACTCCGCATGATGGCCGAGTGAGGGCGGGATCGTCGGCTCCGGGCGCTTGAAGTCTTTGACGTTCGGGCCGAGCAGGAGTTCGTGCTTGGAGTAGTCGGAGAGGATCTGGCCATTCTGACCGACGAACAGCACCCCGCTATCCCACTGGGGGATCTTCTTGTTGGTCCAGACCTCGGGCTTGTGGGTGCCTTGATACCAAGTCAGCGACAGCGGCCCGCGCTCCCCGCGCGCCGCGTACTCGTACTTCACGTGCATCGAGGCCGGGGCGAGTTCCGGATGGGCGGGCGGGCCGAAGGCTTCGATCGTCTTGGGGGCGTCGAGGTTCATCGCCCAGAACGGGAGGTCGATCCAGTGGCTGCCAAGGTCGGACATCGTGCCGTTGGCGAAATCCCACCAGCGATACCACTTGGGGCCGGGGAAGTAGACCTCGTGAAACGGACGTTCGGGGGCCGGGCCGAGCCATAGATTCCAGTCGAGGTTGGGCGGGATCGGGGTCGATTCGGTCGGGCGATCCTGGACCGAGACGATGTCGCCGTACTTCTTCGCATCCTCGGGAGACTGCAACCCCCAGGCCCGCCCGACCCAGACGTGGACCTCGCTGATCGCTCCGATGGCTCCGGCCAGGATCAACTCCACCACGCGGCGGTAGTTGTTCTCGGCGTGAATCTGCGTCCCCATCTGTGTCGCGACGCCCGCGACCTTCGCAGCTTCGGTGATGATGCGGGCCTCGCGGACGTTGTGCGTCAGCGGCTTCTCACAGTAGACGTGCTTCTTCGCCTTGAGGGCGGGCAGCGTCGCAAACGCATGTGTGTGCTCGGTCGTGCTGACCACAACCGCATCGTACTCGCCCTCTTTGAGTTCCGAATACATCGTGCGATAGTCGGCGAACGTCTTGGCCCCCTTGACCTTTCCGCTGGCATAGTCGACCGCGTTCTTGTTCACATCGCACAGAGCCACCACCGTCTCGCCCAGAACCTGTTCCAGGTTGCTCCCCCCGCGACCTCCGCACCCGATCACCCCCACATGCAGCTTCTCATTCAGCCCCCGCGCCCGCAGAATCGCCGGGGCCGCAAACGTGGCGGCTCCCGTGGCGATCGTGGCATTAAGGAACTGACGGCGAGTCGAGGAACGCAGTGCCATGACGAATCTCCAAGTGTTGATGGATGCAACTCCCCGGAAGTTACCTCTCCGAATGGGCGGTTGTCCAGAATGCGAAGAGTCGGGAATCTCTTGAGTGTGTGCGTCCCAAACGTCGGTGTCCCGACCCCGAAGGGGTCACGCCCCGTAGCCCAGGGTGGCCCGCGCAGCGGGAAACACTGGGTCGGCGACCGCTGACGCGAGTTCCAACCCCAACGGGGTTGCGTCCTGCCCCGGGTGCCACGGGCGGACGCTTTGGACCGCCAGTGTCTGGTGGACGTTTGACTGCGAATCACACTGGCGAGTCAAAGCCCTCGTCAGTGGCACCCGGCGGAAGGACGGGCCAAATGGGCCCGTCCTACCTTCGTCGACGATGTGAGTTGTCAGCTTGTCTGTCTCCGATCAGACTTCTCTCGATGACCGGGCGTGAGTGCCTCACGGAATCGGTTTCATTTCAGAGGCCCTCCCGTTGTCCACAGCCAGTCCCGAACCCACCCGACCTGCACCGGCCCTTGAACCCTGTCCGACGCCCCTGAACTGGGTCGATGTCGTCTCCGCTGTGGAATCCGAATGCCAGCGCATCTCGGTCCAACTCGAGAACGGCGAGATGCGGGCCACGGTCTACGGGGCTGGGCCACCGCTGTACTTCGTGGGAGGCTCGACCGGGTCCGCGCGGCTGTTCGCACTGACTGCTTATCTGTTGCGAGAGGAGTACACCTGCGTGCTGGTCGCTGCGGCCACCTGGACGGCCAAGCCTCGGGCTCTGCTCGACCAGACAGCCGAGGCGATCTGCCGGTTGGCCAATTCGCTGGGGCATGCGCAGTTCGATCTGTATGCCGCAGGATTCGGCTGCCATGTGGCGCTGATGCTGCTCAAGAACCATCCGGATCGAGTGGGGCATGTCCTGCTGCAAGGTCCGGTATTGCGACAGCCGACCCTGGCACGCGAGCGGTTCTTCTACCGCCTCGGGCAGCGGCTCACCCGTCCGATGTCGACACTGCCGGGGTGGCTGCGGGTGCAGCAGCAGAACCACCTCGGGTACTTCCCGCCGTTCGATCCGACGCGGTATCAGTTCCTGCTTGATGAACTGGGAGCCTCTCCGGTGGGGCAGGTCTCGCACCGACTGATCGCCGCCAGCCAGTCCGACTGGAGCGAGGTTGTGCCCGAGATCAAGACGCCGGTGCTGGTCATTCGTTGCGAGGGAGAAGGGCTGGTGCTGGCCAAACTCAGCGAAGAGTTCGCCGCGTGCCTGCCGGGTGTGCGCGTCGAGTCAATGCCCTTGGCGGGACATTACCCGTACCTGACCCACCCGAACCGGTTGGTGAAGATCATCAAGCAGTTCCTGCACCCCGTGAGTTCCTGACCCACTGTCGCCTTTTTCTCCGAAAAAGGACGCTCTTTTGCGGAGCAAAAGGCGACACTGAAAGACACCCCATGAACGCTGCCTCGGAAGTCGAACCTCTCGACCTGATCGCCGTCGGAGCCCATCCCGATGATGTCGAGATCGCCATCGGCGGCACGCTGGCCAAGCTGGTGAAGCAGGGCCATCGCGTCGGGATTGTTGACCTCACTGATGGCGAGCCGACCCCCGGCAGCCCCGGTCCCGAAGTGCGGCTCGCCGAAGCTCAAGAGGCGGCGAAGATCCTCGGCGTCCAGCTGCGGCTAACGCTCGACCTCCCGAATCGGCGGTTGTTCGACTGCTACGAGGCCCGCGTGACGTTGGCCAAGGTGTTCCGCCAGTACCGCCCCAAAGTCGTCCTCGGCATCTACGGCAAGACCCCGATGGCCTCGCCCGACCACTGGCAGGCCATGCAGATCACCGACGCTGCGGTGTTCTATTCGCGGCTGTCGAAGTGGGACGCCGAGTTCGACGGCCTGCCGGTGCATGCGATTCAGAAGCTGATCTGGTATCCCCTGGGCTGGGCTTCAGCCACGCATGAGACGCCGGGCAGTTTCGTGATCGACATCGGCGACACGCTGGAGACCAAGCTCGCCGCGATCCGGGCCTACCAGACGCAGTTCCCACCGGGCAAGGAGCGGGTGTTCCGAATGGTGGAGGCACAGGCCAAACTGCTGGGCGGCCTGACCGGAGTGGCCGCCGGTGAACTACTCATCTCGCCGCATCCACCGCTGGTAGGGGATCTCTTGACGCAGTTTTCGATTCCGTGAAGGCGGGTGAGGGAGGATCGAAGAAAGAACAACGTGACCTGCCCCCTTTGTTCTCCCCATTGGGTTCATGGCCGATAGACATCCTTGCGGTGCCGGACTCGTTGAATCTCCACAATCTTCCGCTCAGTCAGCACTTCATAAATGACACGGTAGTCGCCAATGCGAATGCGATAGGTGTGCTCGGAGCCAGTCAGCTTCTCGGAGCCGTGCGGGTGAGGCTCTTCGGCGAGTTGCTCAACTGCGGCCACAATTCGAGCCACTTCATGCTGCGGGAGCTTGCGTAAGTCTTTCTTCGTGGAGGCGCGCCACTGGATGTCAAAGGGTTCCATCGCGCCTCAACTCGACGACAAACTGCGAGTGCGGAATGACCGGCTCGTCACGTCGCTCGGCCACAGCTGCGAGGTCGTCCAAGTCCTCCAGGAGCTTCTCGTAGTCGGTGATAGGTAGCACCACAGCGGTTCTCTCGCCGTGTTCATCGGTCAGGTATTGCAATGTCTGGCTCATGCGAAAATGATACGCGCGGCGTTCAGGAGTGTCGAGAGGGAGCAGGTCAAGAGGAGCAGAGAGTTCAAGGCTCATTTCATTCACCGCATGTACTACTCAATATCGAGTCGGCGTATTGTTTCTACCAGATCGTGATGCTGGTCCGCGACGTTGAACAGATCCCAGGCGTCTTCGGGTTTGAGGGTGAGCCACCCCGCCTTACAGCAACTTGCGAAACTCCTCCACGGTCAGTCCGGCGTCCTGCACGATCCCGCCCAACGTAAACGCCTGGATCGGATTGTGCCGTGGAATTGTCACCTGACGAACGCCATCAGTCATCACGATGTGCTTGCCCTGGCGAATGATCGCAAACCCCGCCTATTCCAGAGCCCGAATCGCATTCAGGTGATTGACCCCCACAATCTTGGGCACCGCTAGACCTGCACTTCCACGTCGCGACACTCCGTATCCTTGAAGCGATCTTCCAATGCGGCCAAGTATTCGCGAATCGCATCCTGGATGTTGGCCAATGCCTCTTCCTCGGTGTCGCCCTCCGACCAGCAACCCGGCAGTGCCGGTACGGACACGCTGATCCCCTCTTCGGTGCGGTGAATGGCAATCTTGTAATGCATGGGATCCTCCTCTTCCGGCAGCATACCCGAGCCCCGCCTGACTGGGAATGGCGAACTCCCTCCTTGAGCAGGCGAAGTGTCCCAGCAAGATCGTGATGCTGGTCGGCGACGTTGAGCAGATCCCAGGCGTCTTCGGGTTTGAGGGTCAGCCAGTCGGTGCGTTCGGTTTCGTGTTGAGCGTGGTTGGCGGGGCGCGTGACGAGTTGAGCTTCGTGGGGGCGGACAGGGTCTCTCCGGTGGATCAGGTTGGCGATCGTCAGCAGGTTGGCGGACACCTCGACAGGCTGACGCCTGCCGCTCTCGTTCGGGCGAAGCCTACCGCTCCGAAGAGTTGCGACACACAATGGTGGGCTAACGCACTACAGCGGCTTGTCCCTCCCGACGTGTCTCCGCCCCGCCTGATCAGGTCTCCACCCATGCCCCCAGAACCCGAACACGCTCCACCCGTCATGGCTTGCATGGAAGTCTGGGGCGGCAACCAGGCCACCCAGCGCAGCTTCTCCATGCTGGGGCTGGAGACTTGGATCTATAGTCTCCCCTACCAGCAGGCGGCGGGGGGCGGCGATGTTTACTTCATCTCCAGCTGCGCCACGGGGCGGATCACGCGGTTGTTGATCGCGGACATCAGCGGTCATGGAGCGTCGGTCGCCGCGACGGGGGAGCGGCTGCGGGCGTTGATGCGGCGGCATGTGAACCACATCGAGCAGCGGCAATTCGTGGCCGAGTTGAATCGCGAGTTCGGCGAGGTGCGGCACTCGGGCGGCTTCGCGACTGCGGTGGCGGCCTCGTTCTTCTCACCGGATGGACGGATCGCCGTGACAAATGCGGGACATCCGCCGCCGTTGATCTTCAGTGGGCAAACGCAGCAGTGGGCGATTCTGGACACCAGCGGCGACCAAACCGCCACGGGCCTGTCCGACTTCCCGCTGGGGATGCTGGAGGAGATGGAATACGGCGAGATCGGTATCGACGCCAGTCCGGGGGATCTGCTGATCTTCTACACCGACTCGTTGATCGAATCGAGAAACGCCGCGGGGGATCTGCTCGGGCCGAAGGGGCTGCTGAGCATCGTCGCCATCCTCGACATGACCAGGCCGAGCGAATTGATCCCGGAACTGCTGGGGCGCATTGCGAAGTTGTACCCGGAGAACCTGACCGACGACGATGTGACGGTGCTGGTCGTGCGTCCGACCGGCCAAGGCACGACAATCCCTGTGGTCAATCGGCTGAAGGCCCCGTGGCTGTTTCTCGGAGGCTGCATCCGAGCGCTCCTCACGGGGAACCGGTTGCCACTCCCGGAGTTCACCTGGGCGAACTTCGGCGGATCGCTGCTCGACGGGTGGAGCGGGGTGGGTCGGAAGCAGGTTGGTGAGAAGCGTTGAAGCAAACGGGGTAGACACCATTACTTCACCCGCTTCTGGTTGTACACCTCCAGCAGGAGTTCGTCGACGGCTTTGAACTTGCCCTTGGTCTTGGTGACTTTTTCGATCAGTTCGCGGGCGTCGCTGGCCGAGTGGCCCAGAGCGATGAGGGCTTCCAGTGCGTCGCTGACGACACTGCTGGCCGGTTCGCTGGACTGCGGGAACTCGCGGGCGATCAAGAGGGCGAACTTGGCCATCTTGCGACGCAACTTGGCCACGATCCGTTCGGCCATCGCGGGGCCGATGCCGGGGAGGGCGGACAAGGTTTTCACGTCCTGCTCTTCGATCGCGACGGCCACCTCGCTGACCGGCTTGACCATGGCGTTGAGGGCCTTCTTGACCCCGATCCCGTCGACGGAGCAAATCATGTCGAAGAAGTCCTTCTCGACATCGGACAGGAACCCGATCATGCGCGGCACCAGCCGGCCCTTTTGCGGGTTGCCATCCAGGTACTCGATCGTCCGCAGCGTGATCTCCTGGCCGATCTGCGATTGCAGTTGTCGCCTGACGAAGTCGGGGACAGCGACCTCGTATTCGAACGCTCCGACATCGATGCCAGCCTCGACTCCGTTGAGAGAGACCAGCTTGCCCGTGATCCGCGTAATCATCTGACATCCGTGTGGTGAGGTGCGTGCTGCCGAAGAACAAGTGTAGAGCGTCCGGTTCTCGTTCCCAAGCTGAGATTTGCGTGAGCGGCAAGGCGCTAGCCGCCGGTTCTTCTGAGCGTAGTTCGTCGGGGACACTTTCATGTGGGTCACGGTCAGGCGAACCGGCGGCGAGCGCCGTGCCGCTCACAAAACAGAAACATCTCGCAGAGGGCGAGGCGTGCTGGGGTTCCGCCTCACACCGGAACGGCGAATCACACAGCCGGTACGTCGAACGAGATCCCCGCGTAAATATCAGCCAGCGGAATTTGGACCGGGACTGTGGTGAAGACCAGCGTGGCCTCCAGCCCTTCGAACGTGACCAAACCCCAGGAGCCATCGGACAGTCGCACGAAGCGCTCGATGACTGCTTCGTCTTGAGCGACCAGGATGTATTCATTCAAGCTGGGAATCTGCTGGTAATTGCGAAACTTCGCGCCGCGGTCGTACTTCTCGGTGGACGGAGAGAGTACCTCCACAATCGCCGAGGGGTTGACCATTGTATTGCCATCCTCGGAGTCGAACTGGGGCGAGCCGCACATGATCAGGAGATTAGGATAGGTATACAATCCGGTGCGGCTCACGAGAACCCGTTGATCGGAGGAGATCGCCCGACACGGGCCGCCTTTAAGTCGACCAAAGAGTTCGCCCCTGAGATTATCGCAGATGTGAACATGCCGTGGAGTCGCCCCGGCCATGGCGAACATCTCGCCGTTGAAGAATTCGCTCTTGAATTCCGCACGGCTTTCGATGGCCAGATATTCGCGAGCCGTCAGCTTGGTCTGGAGCACTGCTGTCATGGTCTTGGTCCTTACTTGGCAATCGATCCTATCACAACCTGCAGGGCGTTGGCGAAGGTCACGACACCCACAGAAACGCATTGTCGAGAGCGAGGCGTACTCAGATTTGGCTGAAAGCTGAATTCGAGCGTCACGCCACCGGTTCGTCGAACGAGATGCCCGCGTAGACATCGGCCAGCGGAATCTGCACCGGGACCGTGGTAAAGGCCAGCGTGGCTTCCAGACCGACGAACGAGACCAAGCCCCACGAGCCGTCGGCCTGACGCACGTAACGATCGATGACCGCTTCGTCTTGAAATACAAGCACATACTCTTTCAAACTCGGTATCTGTTGATAGTTGCGAAACTTCGCTCCTTGGTCGTACTTCTCGGTGGACGGAGACAGGACTTCGACAATCGCGGTCGGGTTGGTGATCGTATGGGAATTCTGTGGGTCGAGTTCGAGCGGACCGCACAGGATCAACAGGTCTGGGTAGGTGTACAACCCGGTGC
>JAYTFV010000480.1:0-2790 GCA_043734065.1 Planctomycetota bacterium | reverse complement strand
CTTGATGGCCAGGACGCGGCTGGATTCGTAGAAGGCCGGGGGGACTTCCACCAGTTTCGTGTTGTGGAGCAACGGGGCCTCCAGAGCCACTGACGGGAGCCCCAGTCGCTTGGCTTGCAGGCAGAGATCGGCCCCATATTGGTGGTAGCCCAGCGCCGGATCACCCTCTACCGCGAGTGTCCGCGGAATGGCCAGCAGCACTTCATCCAGAGTCACCACCCGGGCGGGCAAGGGGCCGCCGCCTCGCAGCTCCTTCAGCAGACCGACCAGATGGCCATGGTACTTTTTCTCGTCCGGTTGGAGATCGCAGCCATAGACGCCCGCGACACCCAGCGGACCGAACTGCTGTTGAGCGGTGGCCACCTGGGCGAGAAACCGGCGATCCCAGTTTTCGGGCAGATAGACATCCTGATGCACGCAGACGATCCAGTCATGCTGGCAGTGGGGCCGGGCGGCGTTGAAGGCTTCGCCAAACGACGAGTATCCCCGTTGCAGGAGCACTTGATGCCGCGTGCCGGAGCGGAGGCACGAACTCGCCAGCAGATTCTCCTGCAGCACCAGTTCATCATTCACACAGACCACGAACGTGATCGGTGCTTCCAGATCGACGCCCGCAGGTGCCGTGAGGGGTGCCATCAGCGAACCGGAGAACATGTATTGAACGACATCCGTATGGAACGTCAGCCGTTCCATCGGGGTCCTCGACAATCGGGCCCATTCCCGCAAGCTGTTGTGCCATCCGGGCGGGGCGGGCTGCACGTTGACATCAAACACTTTGGGCACAAACCCGGCATCCATCATCAATTTCACAAAGGAGGCATAGGTGTAAAACCGAACGTGCGTCCAGTCCATCAACCCCATGTCGACATAATGAAACTCGCCTCGCAACAACATGTCGACCACGCTGTGGTGCTGAGCGTTGGGCAGCGACACCAGAATCTGCCCGTCCGGTCGAAGCAAACCTCGCAGCTTTTTCAGTACGGGGAGCGGATCGTACAGATGTTCCAGAACGTCTCCACAGGTTACACAGTCGAGGGATTCCGGCGGGAACTGTATGGCGTCGACAGTGATGTCGGCTTTGAAGACGGCGTCCAGCACCAAGCTCGCTTGGGCCGCCGGACCCGCTTCACGCTCCAGGCCAAACACCTGACGGCCGGGAACCAGCTCTTTCATCGCCGCCCCGAGACGGCCAGTGCTGCAACCGACATCCAGGATGCGCATCGCGCTCGCCGGAATCGCCTGCAACAGCTTGCGATTCAAGCCCCGGTAGTATTCGTCCGGCTTCTCCGGATTTTTCGCAATGAATGACATCGAATGTTCTTTGGGTGCCCAGAGTTGCGAAGGGTCAAGTGGCCTCACGAACCATATTGGTGACGGTGAGTTTGTCGCAAGATCAAACGGCTGCTGTGGGAGGGGACGCTCCGCTGCACAGAGCCTTCGCGTCGCGGCTAACCGCGGGCGTAGTTCGCCAGGGTTTCCTGGAACCGCTTCTTGCCCTCTTCGACGACGCGGCGGATCTCCTTGGCGTTTTGCTCGCTCTCTTTCCGCAGATCGGCGATCATGGTCAGCGACTCGACCTGGAAGCTGCTGATCGCGTCGACCAGTTTCTGGACCGACTCGGGGTTCACGGTGGAGCCGTAGCCAGCCTTGAGGGCCGCCTTTTCGAGTTCCTTGCCGAGGATCGCCACGTCTTCGAGGCTCTTGTTCACGCCTTTCTTCATCGCTTCGGTGGCCTGCGTCACCTCGTGAAGACCATGCTGCGAGGTATACACCGTGCCGAGAATCGTGAATACGTGCTCGTTGGTGGTGAAGAACGTCACAGCCCGGCGGTAGACGCGTTCTTTCACATCGTGCGTCTGCTTCAGCTTGGCGATCAGGGTCTCGCCGATGTCGTAGCCGACCGACAGATTCTCGGAGATGTCCTTCAGCAGTTGATACGTGCGGTCTTCGTCCTCATAGGCTTCGCGGGCTTCATCCCGTTTGAGTTCCAGCCGCGACTTGTCGCTCTCTCCGGTGCCGCCCTTGTCGACGACAGCTTGTGCATCTGCCAGCGACTGCTTCGAGGCCTCCAGGTTCGGCACGTCCTTCTCGAGGAGTTCCCGCGCCATGACTTCGGCCTCCTTGAGGGCAAATCGGAAATCGATGTAGGCATCCATAATCAGTTGCTCTTTGGTGAGCTGATCGCGGGTGTCCTTGGTCACGTCCTGGTAGGTGTCGACGATCTTCTCGAACCGGGCCGAGGGCGTGCCGCGTCGCAGCTTCATCCACAGGTTCTGAGCCTTCTCCATTGGGCCGATTTTGCCGTCATCGAGCTGGGAGATGAGGGTCTTGGAGTCCTCGCGGATCGAGTCGAACATCTGCGTGATTTCGAGGTAGCGATTCCCGACGTTGATGTTCTCGACATTGTCGCGGACGAGGGCGTTGAACGTACTCATGTGCTTGATCGTGTTGGCAATCGCCAGCACGCGCGGCTCGTCCAGCTTGCGGACCCCTTCCAGGAGCGAGATCAATTCCTGTGGCACATCGTCGCGCGGGGCCACGCCGAGTTTCTTGAGGACGCCCAAAGCCCGGTCGAGATACTTCTGCATCCCAGTGGAAGCCGGCGCGGGTGCGGCGGCCTTGTCGGGAGCGGGAACAACTGCAGGTGTTTTGGGGGTGCCAGCCATGTGATGCTCTCGGTGTCAGGGTCAAGGAAGCGAACGAGGGTTGAATGAGCGATTAGCCTACCACGACATCGCGACATTCGCCAGAACGTGGATGGCTGTAGCAGAAGTCGTAAGACTTCTGACT
>JAYTFV010000479.1:0-7781 GCA_043734065.1 Planctomycetota bacterium | reverse complement strand
TGACCAGCGTCCCGCCATCGATCAGGATGTAGTCCGATCCCACCCACTGGAGGATCTGCCCCGAGACCGGCAACGGGAACTGCTTCTTGGTTTCTCCGGTGTCCAGGTCGATGACGCGGATTTCGCCGCCGTCGATGCGCTGAGTCAGGGCTGCGAAGAATCGTCCGTTGGGATGAAACGCATACGCGGAGACCAGGTCATCCGGTAGCGCTGACAGGGGGACCGATCCCGCCAGTTTGCCGGTCTTGGATTGCAGGTAATAGATCATGCGGCGACTGGCGTCGGTCACCGCGACATAGTCCCGCGCGGGGGAGAACTCGGGACGGACTTCGCCGATCTCCACCTCATAGATCGCCTTGTTATTGAGGACGGTATCCCACAACGTCATGCGTCCACCGCCACTGGTCGTCAATAGCGTAAAGCCATCCAGAAACTCCGCGTAGCCCACGCGCTGTTCCGGCCCCTGTGGGGCATCGTGATAGGGAGCCAGACTCCCCTGGTTCGAGGCATCTCGGGTCGCCCACAAGTCGAGTCGGTCGAGTCCATTCGCGTTCTGCGTACAGACCCGCGAGCCGTCCGCACTGACACTCATCAGGATCGACAGCGGAGGCAGTGGAACGCTCTTCTGCTTATCGCCATTCTTGAGATCGACGGGATCCAGCCAGAACCGCGTGCCCGGCTCCGCGGTGGGCAGCCCGTCGTCGTTCGCGACCAGCGGATTGCTGGTGTACATCACGAAACCGATGCCAGCCGGTGATTGAGACAGGCAACCGATGTAGATCTGACCCGGCGGGATTTCGGCCCCGCGAGCAGTGGCTTTGACCGGAGCGGGTGACTTGCCCAGCTTGACGGTCCAGTCGGCCTCGGTCAGTTCGATTTTCACGACCGCCGACCGATCGACCGGCTTGGCGACCGCGACCGAGGGTTCGAGTTCGGGCGTGCCCGGGGTGCCGGGGCCGACCACGGCGGGAGTTGCACTCTCGGCCTTGAGGACGGCTGACAAATCAGTGGAGACCAGCACTCCGTCGGCGGAGCCAGCCACTTGATCTGGGCTGATCACGCGCACGGGATAGAGCGGTTGAGATTCCAGTTCGACCAGCGCCTGGCCCTCGCGGGCGTCGTACACCACTTTGCCCCCGATGAGAAGGTGGCGGTGATCCGGAAACCACTCCAGGTGGCCCCCCTGGTAGTTCTCGCGCGGCTTGATCTGTTCGGCGTTATCGGTCAGATCAAACTGTCCGGATGAGGCCCCGGTCTGCACCTGCCAGAGGCACAGTTGCGGTGCTTCCCCGCCCAATAGCACTGCCAACTGTTTCCCATCCACCGAGAACGCCGCTCCGAGGCACACGGGCTTCCCGGCGAGCGAGACGGTGGCAGCCTGTGTCCCCGTGTCGAGATCGGTGATCGTCAACCCGGCGGTCTTGCCCTGCCGCGTGATGGCGACGAAGTACCGCCCGCCGGGGCTCAGAGCCCAACCGTCGTCCACCTTCCAGAACCCCAGCTTCACGATCACTTTGGGCTTGAAGCCGGGAACGGAGTAGACGTGCAACTCTTTATTGTCTTCGAAGACGAGCCGCGTCTTCCCGGCGAAAGCCACCAGCTTCGTGACATCGCCGCTGAGCTTGATCGGGTCGAGGGGCTTGTTCTGCGACACACCGAAGATCGAGATGGTCGAGTCCCATTGTGGCTTTCCGGCCAGGTACTTGCCATCGGGACTGAGGGCCTGCCCCTTGCTGCTGAGTTCCAGATTGCGGACCTGCCCCATTTTCTTCTTGTCAATCAGGTTCCAGACCTCGCGAAACTGCTTCTTGTCGTCGTTCAGACCGAGGGCCACAAACGGACTGGGAGTGACTGAGTACAGCACGCGCAGACGGGTCGACTCCTCATAGTCGGGACCAATGGCTCCCAGCGCTGGCAGCTTCAAATTCAGCTTCGTGCCCGCTGGGGCGAAGCTTCCAGGGGGTGCCGGATCGAGCGCGAGAGCTAGGTTGATCTTCTCGCCGGGGGCGACCGGCGGCCCACCCTCCTTAACGACGGGCTTGACAGGAGTGGTCTTCTCGGGTGTGGTCGTCTCGGGAAATGGGGTCGTCTTACTTGGGGTCGTCTTACTTGGGCCAGCGGGCATGGGCGGGGTGGTCCCCGGAGTTCCGGGGTTCGTCCCCGCCACAGCGTGAGGCATCGGCTTGGTCGGATCGACGGGGGCTGGCTGGGGAGTCGTCGTCCCTGGCTTCGGAGGTGTCTGAGGGCCGAACGGATTTGTGGCCGTGGAGGGAGCGGGGCCTCCAAAGGGATTCGCGGGTGTCGTCGCCGGGGGCGGTGCGGTCGGTGGGGGCGGGCTGGGTTCGGGGACGGAGGATCCGCCTCCCCCCGTCGCATACGGATTGGTCGGTGGGGGAGTGGGGGCATTCCCCTGACACCCCATCAGCCCACTGAGAACGCAAACAGCAACGAGGCTCAACTTGCAGGCATTTCGGGACAGCATGGCCCTCTCCCAGTCTTTCAGGTCGATCGTCAGACAAGAGTCAGTTTAGGCAGTTTCAGCAGACCTACAAGTCCGTCGCAGTTTCCCGACACTATGTACGTGCCAACTTGGCCAGAAGTTCGTGGTTTCTTTGCAAGAACAGTTCCCCCCAGTGATAACTGTCCAGCAACCCTTCCACGGGACGCCCCATCTGGCACAGCGCAGCATACAGAGCCTCGATCGTCGCCAGCCCTTCCGCCGGATCTTCAAACACTCGCGATTGCCGAGGATATGCCGTCTGCCAAGGCCCCAGGCTGCGCACCGGAACATCCGCGTAAGACTTCTCCATCTTCGCCGCCCAACGCCACGACCCGTCGAGCAGCACCAGCCCCCGGTTGTGGTCCGCGATCGAGAGTTGCGGCCCGCCCAGCCCCAGCCGCACATACCCCTCCAGCGATTCCGGGCCGCGTTTGGGGTAACGCCAGAACACAAACTGCCCGGTCTTCCGCAGCGGCTCAACCGAACACTTGCTCCGCTTCTCCGCCCGATGTACCACGATGATCGTCGGGGGCGTCTTCATGGCGGGGGTCATGGCAGCGACTTCAGCTTGGTGATCTCGGCATGCAGGTTCGCGATCTCCTTCTCCAGTCGAGGCACATCTGCTGGGTCATCCGGCTGCGCCTTGGCCCCGGCGAGTTGTTGCTGAAGATTGGTGATCTTCTTCTTGGCGACCTCGATTTGCTTCTGGACTTTCTTGTTCATGGAGGGAGCCTCTGGAGAGCCGGGATTGGTGGGAGGCCGCATGATAACACGATTCGCGGATCGGAGTGATTCCACAGGTCCACAGGATCGTTGACGTTGCCGAGTCTCGACTCCGCGTGTCCTTGCTCCGCTGTCGTGGCTGGCGTATTCTCTGCGAGAGCATCGGGAGAGATGAATTTGACGGGTGCGTCGGAGATTGAGTCTGCCTCGCGAGAGAGCCTCTGTGGTGGATTCCTTCCTGAGTTCCGCATACGTTACGACAAATCTCTCCTGCACCATTCCCCTCTGATGAGACCACTCATGCTGTTGCGACGATTGCCATCGATTCTGGCCCTGTTGTGCGCCGCAGTGGTCTGCTCACTTCTCCCGGCTGCGGACTGGCCGTTCTGGCGCGGTCCCAATATGGACGGGATCTCTCCCGAGACGAACCTTCCGGACAGTTGGGATCCCGCTGCGGAGGGAGAGGCGGGGAACATCCTGTGGAAGACACCGGCCAACTGCCGGTCTACGCCGATCCTGATGAACAATCGGCTCTATTTCTCCGCTCGTGACAAGGAAGAGACGCCGAGCCAGGAGGGCGAGAAGGTCGTGTGCCTGGACGCCAAGACCGGCAAGATGCTGTGGGAGACGCGGTTCAGTGTGTATCTCTCGGACGTGCCGGTCGAGCGCGTCGGCTGGTCGAGCGTGGCCGGTGACCGCGAGACGGGCGATGTGTTCGCCCTCGGGGTGTGCGGGCTGTTCCAGTGCCTGGATGGCAGGACCGGAGCCGTCAAGTGGTCGCACTCGATGCACGAGGAGTACGGCCTGCTCAGCACCTATGGCGGTCGCACCAACTTCCCGATTGTGCATGAGGACCGCGTCATTATCAGCGCGGTGTTCGTGAACTTCGGCGAGTATTCCCAGCCGACCCACCGGTTCATGGCCTTCGACAAACGCAGCGGCCATCCGGTGTGGTTCACCGGGACGCGCGTCCGCCCCGAGGACACGACTTACAGTTCGCCAGTCCTCACCACGGTCAAGGGCGAACTGCAGATGGTCTTCGGGTCCGGGGACGGGGCATTGTGGGCCTTTCAGCCTCGCACCGGGAAGCCGATCTGGAACTATTACTGTTCGGTGCATGGACTGAATCACACGCCGCTGGTCTCGGGCGGAAAGATCTACTCCGGTGTGGGCGAAGAACTCCTGGATGACAAGGGGCTGGCCGACTCGCTGACGGGGTCGCTGTACTGCCTCGATCCGTCGAAGGCCAATCCGGGAGACCTCGACCTCAAGAAGGCCGGTGGCCAAGTCTGGGTGCAGAAGGAATGGACAGTCAGTCGCTCCTCTCCCGTGCTGGTGGACAACCGGCTGTATGTCGCCACTGACAACGCCAAACTCTATGTGGTCAACGCCGAGACCGGTGAAAAGATCGCGGAGAAGCCGTTGGGCCGCATGATGCGGGCCAGTCTGCTCTATGCCGATGGCAAGATTTGGGCCAACGAAGTCAACGGCAACTGCTACGTACTGAAGCCAACCGCCGACGGGGTCGAAGTCCTCCACAAGTTCCGGCTCCCCAGCGGGGAGGACTGCCACGGCTCGCCAATCGCCGCCAATGGGTGCGTCTACATGCCGACAACGGCTGCGATTTACTGCGTCGGAAAAAAGGACAACGAAGCCTACGCCGAGAGCCCCGCCAGCCTGCTGGAAGAAACCCCCCGCCAGGAAGACAACACACCGACCCAGTTGCAAGTGGTGCCAGTGGAGATCCTGTTGCGGCCCGGTTCGAAGCAGCCCTTCGGGTTCCGGCTGTACAATGCCAAAGGGCAGTTCATCCGCAGCGCCACTCCCGACGAGGTCACGCTCACCATCACGGGTCCCGGCAAGATCGTGGAAGGCGGAGCCTACGAAATCGGAGCCGATGCCACGGAACACACTCCGGTGATCGTCAATGCCAAATTTGCCGAATTGACCGCCAAAGCCCGCATCCGCGTGGTGCCGGAACTCAAGTGGTCGTTCAACTTCGACAAGGGCAAGGTGCCGCCGACCTGGGTCGGAGCCGCGTACCGGCACATCATCCTCGACTGGGATTTACTGACGAAGCTCAAGGCCCAAGACCCCCAGGCCGCCTTGCTCTACATCTACCTGCAAAGCGGGATCACCAACAGCCCGCCCCCGCCGAAGGACGCACCTCCGGGACCGGTCACGCTCACGATCGATGACTCGACTCCGCAGCAGCAGTGGACGGCCTTGCTCCGGTTCGTGAATCTCGCGAACTCAGAACTTAAGCCGAAGACGAAGGCAGACGCCGAAACCCGGCTCGGGCCCTCACTCAAGTTGCTGGTCGATGAGAAAGTTCTCGGCTCGGTCGAGTGGTCGACTTGGGATCGACCGACCGGAGAGGGAGACGCCAAGGTCGCAGAACCCCGCCTGAAGGTCACCAAGGGCGACCGCCCCCCGACCGGCAACGGCGTCATGTGCAAGATCACGACCATCCCCAAGGGCCAGCGCAGCCAGGCCTGGTTCGGCCACACCGACCTCCACAACTACACGATCCAAGCCGATGTGCAGGCGTTCGAGAAGGACGGCAAGCTGCCGGATATCGGCCTCACCAACCAGCGTTATACGCTGGTCCTGATGGGGCAGTCGCAGGCGTTGCAGATTCGGACGTGGGCCTCGCAGCCTGATCGACTCAAGATTGAAGTTCCGTTCGTGGTCGAACCGTACGTGTGGTACACGATGAAGTTCCAGGCGTCGGTCGTCGAAGGCCAGGCGGTCTTCAAAGGAAAGGTCTGGAAGAAGGGCGAGGCCGAACCCGCCGAGTGGACCATCTCCGGCGAGGACGCAGCCGCCGTCTCCAACCTCAGCGGCAGCCCGGGCCTGTTCGGGGACGCGAAGAACGCCGAGTTGTTCTACGACAACCTGACGGTGACGCCGAACGAGGCCCCCGCAGCGGCTCCAGCCAAGCCCGCCGCGCCGTAGCCACGTTCGCCAGAACGTGGGCGAACACCGAAGTAGCTACGTTCGCCAGAACGTAGGCGAACGACATGGCCTCGCTGCCAAGCCGAGGCCAGTTCACAGATGCTCCTCCCCCTCAGTTCGAACTTGAGCTTTCGCAGAATTCGACGGTCTCTCGTGGCAGCCCACGTTCTGGCGAACGTGGCTACGATGAGGTCGAGATCACGGACGATACCCACCCCACCAAAACCCTCCGCCCGGAGCTTTGCTCATGCGTTTGACGTTCTCCCTGGCCGCCCTGTGTGCGGCTCTGATTTCCGTGCTGGCCGGTGCTGCCGATGACCCCACGGCCGGTTTTCAGGCCGAGATCAAGACCCGCAAGGTCGGGCCCAAGGACTGGCCGATGCTGGGTGGCTGGACTCATCGCAACAACACACCGGATGCAACCGGCATCCCGGAAAAGTGGAACATCAAGACGGGGGAGAACATCCTCTGGTCGACCCCCATGGGGTCGCAGACCTATGGCAATGCCGTCGTCGCCAATGGCAAGATTTACGTTGGCACCAACAACTACCACGGCTACCTGAAGCGGTATCCGAAGAGCATTGACCTCGGTGTGCTGCTGTGTCTGGACGAGAAGACCGGCAAGTTCCTGTGGCAGCACTCCAGCCAGAAGCTGACGACCGGGTTCGTCCATGACTGGCCCGACCAGGGCATCTGCTGCTCGCCGTATTGCGAAGGAGACCGCGTGTGGTACGTGACCAGTCGCGGTGAAGTCGTGTGCCTCGACGCCGAAGGCTTCCTCGACAACGAGAACGACAGCCCGTTCACCTCGGAAGAGAACGAGAACAAGGACGAAGCCGATGTCGTCTGGAAGTTCGACATGATGGGCCAGCTCGGCACCTCGCAACACAACATGTGCAGTTGCTCGCTGACCTGCGTCGAGAACGTGCTGTTCGTCTGCACGTCCAACGGTGTCGATGAAACGCATGTGAACATCCCGTCCCCGAAAGCGGCCAGCTTTTTCGCAATGGACCGCCATACCGGTAAGATACTGTGGACCGATGCCTCTCCCGGCAAGAACATTCTGCATGGGCAGTGGTCCTCTCCGGCCTATTGCGTCGTGGGGGGCCAGGCTCAGATTCTCTTTGGGGCCGGGGATGGCTGGCTTTACAGTTTCGATCCGGCGGGGGACGGTGCCGGAAAATCGAAGATGCTGTGGAAGTTCGACTGCAACCCCAAGGACGCCAGATATTCCGTCAGCGGCAAGAGCGAGCGGAACCACATCATCGCGACACCGGTCGTATATGACGGGCTGGTCTATATCTCGGTGGGCGAAGACCCGGAACACGGGGAAGGGAATGGCCACCTGTGGTGCATCGATCCCACAAAGCGCGGCGACGTGAGCGCAGTACTCGCCGTGGGCAAAGACGGCCAGAAGATCGTCGACCCCCAGGACGGCACCCGGCGCCTGCAAGCCATCAATCCCGACAATGGCGAGAAGACGTTGTTCAACCCGAACTCGGCTGCGGTCTGGCACTTCGTCGGGGAAGACCTGAACGGCAATAAGAAGCTGGACTTCGAAGAGGAGATGCACCGCACGATGGGAACAGCGGCCATCAAG
>JAYTFV010000478.1:0-3788 GCA_043734065.1 Planctomycetota bacterium | reverse complement strand
CGCGGGCCGACCGATTGTCGCCTTTCGCTCCGCGAAAGGCCGGTCTTTCGCGGAGCGAAAGACAACACTCCCGACTCCCGACTCCCGACTCCCGACTCCCGACTCCCGACTCCCGCATGCTCGACCGCGAAGAATACATTGAACAGACGCACCTCTTCCGAGTCTACCGGGAGCGGATCGAGCAGAATACGCCCGCCCAGGAGATCCTGGCCTCTGTCCGCGATGAGATCCTGACCACCACCAAGCTCCCGATGGCCATCGACTTCCTCGCCGGTGAACTCAGCTTGCATGGACGGGTCAGCGACGGCATGCGGCAGCTCGGGCACTACTTCACGCCGTTCCAGTCGTTCCTGATGACGAAGGCCGAGGAGGAGGGAGCCCGCTTCGACATCCGCATCGCGCTGGCCATCCTCGAACAATTGTCCGAGTACATGTCCGGGACGCCGACCGCGCCGGGGCTGTTCATGTACCAATTCGAGTGCCTAGCTCGCAACCGGCTGGGGTACGACTTCGGGATCGAAGCGGTGGCCAAGGATCCGTTCTATAGCGCCGAGTGGAAGGAGTGGATCATGAAGATCCGCCCGCAACTCGGCATGACCGACTTCGCCGAGCTGCTGTACTCCCGGTCGCAGCATCGCGTCCTGGAACTGCGGCGAAAGCAGAACGACCCGGAGTTTCTGCCGCCCTACCCGATCCTGTTCGAGGCGTCCGAAGGCCGCATCACCAAGGCCAACATCGGCAAAGACCCGCTCTACATGTTCGCGGCCCTGCAACGGCAACTCGGCTATCCCAAGGTGCCCCGCCCCAGCCCCGCCCGCACCTCCCCGCTGTTCGAGCCGCAAGTCGAGCAGCGGTTCCAAAGACTGGAAGCGAGGCTGAGCCTGCTGGAACAGGAGACCAAGGGCGGAATTGATCTGACCCAACTGGCCCCGAAGGATCTGTACCGGCTGGATGAGAAGTAGAGGTTTCGATCAGGTGAAACACTTTCGGTGCCACGGTCCTGTGATTACTGTTGAAACCCTCGTCACCGATCGGATAGGGTGATGGTGGATACCGTAGGGAGCGCATCCGAGGGGCTTGTCAGGGCAATCCAGCAGTTCCCGTTCCGAACGCCTGCAACGTAAGGACTTCAGATGAACCGCATTTTCGTGATGCTTTGCCTGTGGATTTTCCTTACGACAGCTCTTCCGGCAGCAGAGCCTGCCTGGCAGTCGTTGCTCCCGGCGATCAATCCGGTGGGCGATCAGGTGGCTGGGGAGTGGGCCAAAACGGGGGACGAACTCACCGTAAAGGCGGCGACCGGGGCTCGATTGTCTCTGCCGGTGGCTCCGCAGGGGGAGTACGACTTCCGGGTAACGTTTTCCCGCCACACTGGGAGCCATTCGATCGCCCTGTTGTTTGTGCATGGTGAAAAACAGTGTGCCTTTGAGGCAGATGCCTGGGGGCAGCATCTTGCCGGTTTTCAGGACATCGCGGGACGCGACATCCGCGCGAACCCGACTCGCAAATCCGGAGTGACGCTGCAAAACGGACGCAAGTACACGATGACGGTGGAAGTTCGGAAGGAACAGGTGCGCGGGCTGCTTGATGACGAGGAGATCGCCACGTTTCGCACCACTGGAACGGATTTGTCCCTGCCGAATCTCTGGCGGATGCCGCAGGCCACCCAGTTGGGGATCGGGGCCTGGGAAGCGGACGCGACGTTCCACACCATTGAAGTTCGCTCGCTGACGGGCACGCCTCTCGCGCTGGCCCCACTGGCAACTCGCCCAACAACCAGACCCGGAGCCAGTCCGGCAGCGCGACCGACCACGCCCTCACCGACACCGGCATCAACTCCCGCTGCCTCACCTGTCGCGAAAGCCACTGGTAAACGGGTCTTGATTGTGATCGCCAACCAGGACTTCTATTACCGCGAGTATGGCGATCCGCGCCAGGAACTGGAACGAGCCGGGATTCGGGTGACAGTGGCTGCCGGGAAAAAAGCCCCCTGCCGCCCCCATCGAAGTTCCGGAGAAGGAGCAGATGGGGGCGTTGTGACTCCCGATCTCGCACTGGCGGATGTGAAGGCTGCCGACTTCGATGCCATCCTCTTCTCGGGCGGTTGGGGTTCGTCGATGTATCAGTTCGCCTTCAATGGCCGGTACAACAACGCGGCCTACAACGGAGACCAGAAAACCAAGGCCGAAGTGAACCGGGTCATCAACGAGTTCCTGGCTGCGGACAAGTACGTATGCGGTCTGTGCAACGCCGTGTCGGTTCTCGCTTGGGCACGAGTCGACGGGAAGAGTCCACTGCAAGGCAAGCGGGTTTGTGCCCCACCTCGCCAAGCCGCACCCGGGATCTACAACGGGCGACAAGACCAGCCCTCGTGTCGTTGGCACCCCGAGGTGAATGGAGCGATTCTGTCTCCCGCAGGTGCGATCGGCGATCCGGCGACCGACCGGGACGATGTGCTGGTGGATGGCCGGATTATCACCGGCGAAAACGATCCCGCCGCCCGCGAAATGGGTCGAAGGATCGTGCAGGTACTCTCCGGGCCGTGATGTTGACCTGCATTTCAAGCCACAGGTCGAACAGATGTTCCCCAGACTCGAAGCCCGCCTGAGCCTGCTGGAGCAAGAGACCCAGGGCGGGATCGATCTGACTCAACTGGCCCCGAAGGATCTGTACCGGCTGGATGAGAAGTAGAGGTCGTGCAAGACAGGATCAGTTCACGGATGTAAATGCCGGTCTGACGGAGAACCGTCGACTATCGCTGAATGATCCGGTCATATTCGGCATGCGACCCGATCCAGAACCAAACCAGCCCGTCGTCGCCGTCCACCGCCAGTGCTCGATAATCGATCCCGACTCGCACGGACCACAGACGGCCCACACGCTTGAAGTGCAATGAGGGGTGCCGCGAGTCGGCCTGCAGCAACTCATAGTTGGCGTCGGCCACACGCTGGATAAACTCGGGCAACTCACCGTAACAGGCCCTGAAATCGGCGGTCGTCTGGTGAGTCATAGCGGTCGAGTTCGCCCGGCCCGGTGTTCGGCCAACGCACGTTCGGCCAAAGCGTCGAGTCGGCCCTCGCGCTCGTCCTGTTCGATCTGGGAGTCCCACTCCTCTGCGGCGCGCTCATCCAGCCAGGCCCGAATTTGCGCGATTTGATCGGGCGGCAGTTCCGCAATGGCCGTAGTTATCGCCTCGACGGTACTCATGGGGGGATCCTCTGCGAGTATGACATTCTGCCTTTCAGTGTAATCTGTCCTCCGTCACCCAGGAACCTCACTGAGCCAATAGGAAACTCTTCGGCATATCCGGTCGTGCAGAAGAGAGGCCCCCCCAGCACGCGGGGTCGTGTTTATCGGACACGACTCACATGTGAATCGTTCGCCCATCCACCGCCAAGGCCGCTTCCTTCACCGCCTCCGCCAATGTCGGATGCGCATGGCAGGTGCGGGCGATGTCTTCGCTGCTGGCTCCGAACTCGATGGCGGCGGTGCAGGCGGCAATCAGTTCCCCGGCGTGCGGGCCGATGATGTGGATGCCGAGGACGCGGTCGGTTTCGGCGTCGGCGAGGATCTTGACCTTGCCGTCGGTGGTGCCGCTGGCCCTTGCGCGACCGTTGGCCAGGAACGGGAAGCTTCCCTTGCGGTACTGGCGGCCCTGCTGAATGAGTTGCTCTTCGGTGAAGCCCACGGTGGCGATCTCTGGTTCGGTGTAGACCACTCCGGGGATGGCGTCGTAGTTCACGTGCCCATAGCCGGTGTAGAGGTGTTCCACCGCAGCCACCCCTTCC
>JAYTFV010000477.1:0-14388 GCA_043734065.1 Planctomycetota bacterium | reverse complement strand
CGCATATAGCGTATCCGCTACCCGGGAGTCTGGCGAGCGTCCGGCGTCCGACGGATGCTGAATCGCCATAGCCAAGAACGCGGGGAGCGGAGTGTGAATGCCCTCGCCAGAGAGACCGCGAAGGCGGACCCTGAGCAATCGACGTTGAGACCGTTTGAGACGTACCAAGTGGCGTTGACATTCGAGCGTGGCCTCCCCATTCGCCCGCGTTCTTGGCGAACGCAGCTACGGCGAGGGTTCAAGACTTCCGAAGTCTCCGAAGACTTCGAAAGTCTGGCGCGGGTCCATCCTCTTAACGGGGAGTGATGACGGGGCGTTGCGTGACGGCCTCGGTGGGCTGGCGTTTCAGCACCAGCACCGTGCCCGGCTTGGGGAACCCGGGACGTTCGTAGACCTTGACGAGGCCCGCTTGCACCTCGGGGGACAGCTTGGCCCAGTCCTCGTCGGAGGTGAATAAGTAACTTCCCGGCTGGGCCAGGTGCCGCTCGATCTCCTCGGGCTTCGTGACCTGCAGCACCGGCTGCTTCGCGTAGAAGATGAGGCTCGGGGAACTCAAGTGGTACGAGGCCACCCGCACGCTGCCGGATGTCGTCCGGCTCTGGCAGGCGTCGGCCAGTGACTCGCTCGACTGATACTGATCTAGATACGCCGCCGCTCCGCCAAGTATTCCCAGGCAGAACACGACCGCTGTGACGGCAAAGGTCCGCAACATGAGGACCGGCTGGCTGCGTTCGGCGAATCGCCAGCACAGGACACCACCGATGAGGGCGGGCAGTCCGACAAGCGCGAGAGGCCATAATTCATTCGCGATGGTGGGATGCAACTCGGCCTTGACCAGGAGCGGCGCCCCGTCCATCTGAATCAGTGACGCGAGCGGGACCAGCACCAGAAAGCCGACTCCCACAGCGGCCAGAGAGCCAAAGGCCCAGCGGCTCCAGAATTGCAGGCTCGCCGTCGGCTCACTCAGCCAGCGACTCACGAACCCGGCCACCAACAACGCCAATGGCGGATAGCACGGCAGCGTGTAGTTCGGCAGCTTCGTCTGGGCGATCGAGAAGAACACAAAAATCACGCTGAACCAGCACAGCACCAGCCGCCAGGCCGCCTGTTCGCGAGCAGGCGTTGTGTTCACCGCCGACTGTTTCAGTCGCGACCGTAGAGTGATCGCGGACGGAACGATGAACAGCGACCACGGGAAGAACCCGATCCAGATCACCGGGATGTAATAGATGATCGGCCCGCTGTGACTTTCCATCGGGGCCAGGAAACGCTGGATGTTGTGGAAGCCCAGGAACTCGCCGATGAAGCCGCCTCCGGTGCGAGCCTCGACCGCTGCAAACCACCAGCCCGCGACAACGACCACCGCGGCGATCGCGGTCAAAGGCCGCATGGCCCAGAAGACTCGCGGAATGTTGACGGCGAAGCGGGTCAGCCAGCCGCTCCAGGTCGCCTCGGCACACGACAACTGCCATAAGACAAACAGCCCAATCGCGGTGCCGGGCAACAGAATCCCGATCGGTCCCTTGACCAGCACGGCCAGCCCCATGGCCGCATACATGGCGACAAACCCGCCCCAGGTCGCGGGGAGCCAGTGAGCCAGGCTCGTGGAATCAGTCGTCTCTGCTGACTCCGGTTCCACTCGAAACGCCGGAGTCCACCGCACATACGCTGCGATCACCAGCGTCATAAAGAACACCAGATACGCATCCGCCGTCGAGGCCCGTGACACCACGCCAAACATGATGCAACTCGCCATCGCCAACCCGGCCAGCAGTCCAATCCGCTGCCCCAGCAACCGCGTGCCGAGCCAGTGAGTCAGCAACGCCGCAGCAGTGCCGAAAATGGCCGAGCCGATGCGGGCTCCCCACTCGTTCTCGCCGAAGACGTAAAACCCCAGCCGCATGACCCAATACATCAGCGGCGGTTTGTGGGCGAAGACCTCGCCGTTGTACCACGGGACGATCCACTCATCGCGATGGTGCATCTCGGCAGCAGTGGCCGCGAAGAACCCCTCGTCCTCATCCCACAGGCGGGTCGCTCCCAAGCCGGTGAAGAACATGACGAGGGCCGCAGCCAGCACGAGCAGGCGATCACGAGTGAGAGTCGAAGACATGGAGAGAGCCTGTCAAACACGAGGGAAATTTCAGAGAGACCGGGCCGGTTCCGCACGGATCACCGCCGGTGAACTGGCCATCAGACCACCGACCGGCACCGACACTGCATCGGGAAAGTAATGGCGTTCCATCCGGTCATAGACCAGACCCAACGGAGCCGTCCCGAGGAAGTAGCGAGCCGTCACCAGCCCGACCGCTGCTCCGGCCAGTACGTCACTCGGGAAGTGGGCCAGCGTGGTCACGCGATGCAGCGCGACCAAGGCCCCCAGGCACAAGAACCAGCGGCGGCCCTTGGGAAAGAGTTCACCCAGCATCACCGCAAACGCCATCGCAAACGCGGTGTGGGCCGACGGGAAGCTCTGCTGCTGTGATCCACCCGCGCCCCACTGTAACACTCCGCCGAAGCTCGATCCGATCGACTGATAGAAGTCGAAGGAGTTGGGGCGAGTCCGGCTGACGCACAGCTTGAACACGTCTGCTACGAGCCCTGCTGTAATGGGAGCCACCAACGTCCGTGAAACCCGTGAGCGGAGAGTGGGATGCGTCATCCACACGGTGACGAGAATCAGCACGGCCCCGTAAGGCGTGCCAAAATGCTCAGCGGCATCGAAGAAGTCCGCGAGTTCGTCCGGCAGTCGATGCGTACTCGCATAGTTCAGGCAGGCCCGATCAAGAACCGCCACACTCGCAGCACTCAGCAGCAGCAGTAAAGCGGCAATGAGCCATGTGCGAGAGACGGGTCGGTGGGAACTGGCTGCCTCACGGCAGCCCGCCTCACTCCGCCCTCCTGGCGCTGTCCCGACTGCGGAATCCATTCCGACCTCCCTGTCCGTGCGAGATTGCACGTCAGTGGGAGTCTAAATCAATCGCAACTTCTGGTCATAGATCACTTTGTTGCCGATTCTTGTGCGACGTATTCGGTTTCGTTTTTCGCGTTTCGCTGACTTTCAAGCCTCGACCTGATACCCTGACAGGTTGCGGGCGAGACTTCGAATACTCTGCCCCTGTCACCCACCGATTTGATCCTGCCTGTGACCCCGACCGACCCCAACATTCCCGAACTCAACGCGATTCCGATCAGTGTGTTGATCGTGGACGACGACGAGGCCCATGCCCAAGCGGTCGCCGACAGCCTGGAGCGGGTCGGGTGCGAGTGCCGGATCGCGGGGTCGGGACGCAAGGGGCTGGAGCTGATCGAGGGCGAGAACTTCGACCTCATTATCACGGATCTCAAGATGGACGAGATCGACGGCCTGGCCATCCTCCGCAAGGCTAAAGAGGAACTCCCCGAGGCTGAGGTCATCGTCCTCACCGGCCACAGCTCCATCAACTCCGCCGTCACCGCGATGCAGGCCGGGGCGTATACCTACCTGACCAAGCCGCTCGATATCCAGGAGCTGCGGCACTCGGTCGAGAAGGCGGCGACGCGCATCCGCCTGATCCGTCGCAATGCCGCCCTCAACCGCCGGCTCGATGAGAAGTTCGGCTTCGAAGGGGTCATCGGCAACAGCCCGGCGATGAACCGCGTCATCGAGCAGCTCAAGGCCCTGGCCCCGACGGAAGCCACGGTGCTGATCCTCGGGGAAAGCGGCACCGGCAAGGAACTGGTGGCCCGCGCCCTGCACCAGAACAGCAACCGCAAGACAAAGCCGTTCGTGCCTCTGAATATCTCCGCCCTCCCCGAGAGTATTTTGGAGAGCGAACTGTTCGGTCATGAGCAGGGGGCGTTCACCGGGGCAATGAGCAAGCGGGTCGGCAAGTTCGAGTACGCCAATGGTGGGACGCTGTTCCTCGACGAGGTCGGCGAAATGCCGACTGACACGCAGATCAAGCTGCTGCGGGTACTGGAAGACCGCAAGATCACTCGCGTGGGGTCGAACGATGAGAAGTCGATTAATGTGCGGTTGATCGCCGCCACGAATGCGGACCTCAAGGACTCGATGGAGAAGGGGTCGTTCCGCCGCGACCTGTATTACCGGCTGAGCGTGGTCTCGATCTATCTGCC
Organism: Planctomycetota bacterium; assembly: GCA_043734065.1. Classification (GTDB taxonomy): domain Bacteria; phylum Planctomycetota; class Planctomycetia; order Planctomycetales; family Planctomycetaceae; genus TH-plancto1. The sequence continues at coordinate 10,269 of JAYTFV010000477.1, read as the reverse complement.
TCCACTGCGGGAACGCCGGGCGGACATGCCGCTGCTGATCGATCACTTCGTCAAGGAGTTCTCCAAAGTCTATGGCAAGGAGGTGCAGGGGGTCTCGCGATCGGCCAAGCACGCGCTGATCCACTATGACTGGCCGGGCAACATTCGACAGTTGCGAAATACGATTGAGGGGATGATGGCCCTCGACCTGGATGGGCTGCTGGATGTGGACGACCTGCCGGATGACATTCGGCCCCTGGCCGTGGATGAAGCCGATGCGGCGATCTACGGGACCGGAGCCGATCATCTGGTGGGGAAGACTCTCGAAGAGGTCGAGAAGTTCTACATCCAGCGGGCGTTGGAGATCACCGAAGGCCGCCGCGAGGACGCCGCCAAGATGCTCAACATCGGCGAGCGGACGTTGTACCGCAAGATCAACGAGTACGGCCTGCGGAACTGACCACAGTCGTAGCAGAATTCGTAAGAATTCTGCCGTCTGGATCTTGCGACTTTAGCATTCCCAATATCCCGAGGTGACGCAGCACTCAGAATTCTTACGAATTCTGCTACGAATCAACTCACGGAGCCTGATCGATGTTCGCCGAGTTCTGGCACCTGCTGACCGCCTGGAGTTTCGTCGATAGCCATATCGCCGTCACGGCAGCGCTGACGGCGATGGCGTGTTCGTTGCCGGGTCTGTGGCTGGTATTGCGCCGGCAGAGCATGATGGGAGATGCCCTCAGTCATACGGCTCTGCTGGGAGTGATTCTGTCACTGATGACGGTCACGGCCGCGAAGGCCCTCGGCTGGATCACCGAGGGGCAGGTGGATGTCGGGATGCAGATCGCCCTCATGGTCGGAGCGGTGTTGATGGGGGTCGTCACCACCGTGCTGACCGAGTGGCTGCAAAACCTGGCCCATGTCGATGGCAGCACAGCTCTCGGGGTCGTGTTCACCGGGTTGTTTGCAGTCGGCTTGGTGCTGATTCGCGTGGTGGCGGATGACGCCCATGTCGATACCGAATGCGTCTTAATGGGCAGTCTGGAAAGCGTGAGCTTGAACACTTGGAACTGGTTTGGCTGGGAGATTCCCAAGGCGGCCTGCCTGACCGCATTGATGCTGGTACTAAATCTGGGACTGACGGTCGTGTTCTTCAAGGAGCTGCGACTGGCCGCCTTCGACGCGGAGCTGGCCACCACTCAAGGGGTCAATGCCCGCGTCATGCACTACGCCCACATGGCCCTCACGGCGGCGACCGTGACAGCCGCCTTTCAAAGCGTGGGGAGCATCCTGGTGATTGCCTTACTCGTGGTTCCCGCCGTGACAGCGTTGCAGTTGTCGTGGCGGCTGCGGACGGTGGTGCTGCTGACGCTGGCGGTGGCCTGCGTGAGTGCCGTGCTGGGGCACGTCATGGCCATGACGCTCCCGGCTGTGCTGGGAGGGGCCTTGGGGTGGCCAGAGGTGCAAGGCGTTTCCTCCAGCGGCATGATCTGCGTCGCCGCCGGACTCCTGTTCCTGATCGCAGCGGTGTGCGGACCGAGGGGCTATCTCGTCGATGGCTGGGCACGTCTGCAACTGATGTGGCAGATCGCCGAGGAGGATGTCCTCGGTTCGCTGTACCGCACCGAGGAGGCGGAAGGCTCGGCCCCCGTGCTGGGCCCTTCCGGTTGGTTCGGGCAGTACCTGCTCAAGCGGCTGAAGTGGCGCGGGCTGGCTCTGATCAACGCCAGCGGAGAATACCACTTGACCCCCGCCGGGCAGAGCCATGCCCGGGATGTCGTGCGTCGGCACCGGCTCTGGGAATCGTACATGCACAAACACTTCGCCCTCCCGGATGACCACCTGCATGAGACCGCCCACCGCATCGAACACTACATCGATCCGACGTTGCAGCAGGCCCTCGACACCGAACTGGACACCCCGAGCCTCGACCCGCACGGGAAAAAGATTCCTGATCCCGAGCGGTCGCCGTGACGCCCGCTCACAATTCACACTGGCGAGCGGGCGGCGTCAGCCCCCGGACCTTTCGCAGAGAGGACTCCGACACGCAGAGTCCGGGTGCTGCTGCACTCCGGCTCGCCGGTGGCGGAAAGCTGTTTTGACAGTTCGAGGTGGGTCCGTGAAAACGCACCCGGGTTCGACCGCACTTTGAAAACTCCAAGACAGACGGCAGAAACCCTGTCAACTGATCGCCGACCTCCATGTGGTGCGCTCACTCGGAACCATCCACAGATTAGACACCACCGGCTGTCATTAGATTCCCGGAAATGTGAATCATCCGGGTTAGAACCCCGCGTTATTCAGCTCGGTTCCACAACGGTCATAAACAGCACCCGTTTTGGTTTGCAGCACTTTGACGCTGCCCATGATGGCCAGCAGGATCAACGCCAGCATCACGGCGTACTCGACCGCTGTCGGACCATCTTCGCTTTTCAGAAAACGAAGGATTGAGGTCATGATGCGGAGGGAGGTTGAGGGGTTCGGATCACTTGAACGGCCTGTCATGAACCCTACGTCATTTCTGATTCTCTCGCCGGTCCAATTCGGAGATTTTTATCCATCGGTCTCGATTTTGGCCCTCCCCCCGGAATATGTCGATTTCTGGCATCATTCCCAGTACGAGTCGACTGGCCGTGTCACCTCTCACGAGAATGACAGATCCCCTCCTTCCGGGAGCGGCCGCCGTTCCATCTTCCCCGAACGGAGGTGAATCGACAGAATACGACTCATTCGACTGTTGGAGTTCAGGCTTGAGCCTGTCTTGAGGCAGGCAGTGTCCGATCGCCCAGCGCGGTCGAGGCCGCCTCAAGGTTGAACTCCAACAGTCGAACTCACCGGAAGCAGAGACGCTGGCGCACGGAACAAGGAGATGGCGTGATGACCGATTCGATTTCGCGGACCAGCCGGTTACGCCTCATGCTGGTGCTGCTGGTCTCGCTGGTCGGATGTGACCAAGCGAGCAAGCAGTACGCGGTCACGCACTGGGCTCATTTGGAAAAAAAAGTGCCAGCGCAGAGTTACGTCTACGACACCTTTCGTATTACATTTGCCTATAACACAGGAGCGTTTCTGGGTCTGCTCGACAAGCAGTCGCCGACCGTCCGCTTCCTGATTCTGGTAGTCGGAAATGGAGGGCTGCTCGTGGCGCTGGCGGTGACGATTCTGATGTTGCCGAAGATTGACCGGTGGAGCTATCTGGCATGGGCACTGGTCTTCGTGGGCGGAATCGGCAACCTGATCGACCGCATCCGGATCAATGCGGTCATCGACTTTTTGAATCTGGGAATCGGGCCGCTGCGCACCGGGATCTTCAACGTGGCCGACATGGCGATCACGTTGGGGTTTGTCATGCTCGTGCCGCAGATCTTTCAGCGTGAACCGAAAGAGACGCCCGCCCCCGTCACGACACCGGGAACACCGTCATGAAGTGGGTGTGCCCATTGTGGTACGACGCTCCGCGTCGTCCGTCACGACGCGGAGCGTCGTGCCACAATCTCATCGTCATGCTCGCCTGCTTCTGCGGAACGCTCGCTGCCGAAGACCGCGTGACTCTCATCCCCGCCGGAGCGGTCGATCCGGTGATCCTCATCGGCTCGGTCGAGGACTACACGGGACAGGAACTGGTCCTCCTGCGACCCGGAGTCGCCACAGCCGATCGGTATCCCGCGAACACCATTCAGTCGGTGCAGACCTGGCGCTCACCGACTCACGACCAGGGAATCGCCGAATTCGACGCCGGGACCACTCCGCTCGCCGAGCAGTCGCTGCTCAAGGCCCTCCAGGACGAACCTCGCGAATGGGTCAAACGCGAGATCCTCTCGCTGCTAGTCCGCTGTGCCATTCGCCGCCACGACTGGGGCACAGCCGGGACGCGGTTCCTGCAAATCACGAAACAGGACGCCACCTCGCCGCACTGGAACGTGGCCCCGATCCAGTGGGCCCCGCAATCGCTGGGCGACAACCCCAAGACGCTCGCCCGTGCGTGGCTGAAGGGGACCGACTCACCGTCGCGATTGCTGGCCGCCAGTTGGTTGCTGCTCGACCCGGTGTATGGCGAGACCGCCAAACAGCAACTCGATGACCTCGCCCGCGACCCCCACCGGATCGTCAACTCCTTCGCTCGATCCCAATTGTGGCGGTTGCGTTTGGGTCTGGAGTTGAGTGAGCTGGAGATTCAGAAATGGCGTAAAGAGGTGCAGCGGATGCCGCGCTCCTTGCGAGCCGGACCGCAGTACCTCGTCGGACGCGGCCTGCTGCAACGTAGCGAGCCGGGGGCCGCAGCCGCGGAATTGTTGTGGCTCCCGATGGTGTATCACGAGAACGAGGATCTCTCGGCGCGAGCGCTCGTGGATGCCGCCGGAGCCCTCGAACAGACGGGGCAAACGCAGGCTGCCCTCACACTGTATGACAGTGTCATCACCCGCTACGCGTGGTCCTCGTGGGCGAACGAGGCCCGCCAGGCCCGATCGGTCTTGTCCTCGCCGGTCGATTCGAGCGACAATCCGCCGCGCGAGTGAGTGCGCATCTGCCAAAGCCCAGGGGTCGCAACCCTTGAGCTTTCGGAAGCGCGACTCGTACCACACAACGCCAGGAGGGCGGCATGTTCGCAGTTCTATCCGACCGGCCTCGACCGAACCCGTACTCGCGCATCGTCCGGACGCTGGTCTGGGGCGTCAGTTTCTCGCTGATCTATTCCCGAGTCGCCCAGGCCGCCGACGGCAAGATCTTCACGAAGGGCGTCCTGAATGTCCGCGAGCTGCTGCGGGCCGGGGGGACTATCGGCTACGTCACCATCGGTCTGAGCGTCGCGATGGTGGCTCTGATCGTCGAACACCTGCTCACCATCCGTCGCAAGACCCTGATCCCAGACGGGTTCGCCGAGAAGTGCCAGAAGCTCATCGCCAACGGGCAACTGACCCAGGCCGAAACGCTGTGCCGCGAGCAGCCGAGCCTGTTGTCGTACGTCGTCGGGATCGGGTTACAAGAGGCCGATCTCGGGACCGACTCGACGGTCAAGGCCATGGAAGACGCTGTGGCGGAGCAGTCGGCCCGGCTGATTCGCAAGATCGAGTACCTCTCCCTGATCGGGGCCATCGGCCCGATGCTGGGACTGACGGGGACCGTGTGGGGCATGATTCAGGCCTTCGCCGAGTTCGCCGATAAGGTCGCCCCCCGCACCGCCGACTTCGCCCCCAGTATCTCCGAGGCCCTCGTCACCACGATGTTCGGACTGCTGGTCGCCGTCCCCGCACAGGTCGCCTTTGCGATGTTCCGCAACCGCATCGACAGCTATATCGCCGAAACGGCTGTGACCTCCGATACGATCATCGCGCCTCTGAAGCGGAAGCTGCTCCTGCCCAAGCCCGAGTCCCGCCCTGCCCGGACCGTGCTGCCGCCTCAGCCTCCTCCGCCGCCGTCAGAAGGGGGGCGAAGCAAGTGAGGCTCCCCTCGAAGCAATACCGGCGTGCGTTGCGGATGGACATGACGCCATTGATCGACATGGTGTTCAATCTTGTGGTCTTCTTTCTGGTCGCCTCGCACTTCGCCAACGAGACCGACATCCCTGTCGAACTGCCCAGAGCCACGACCTCGAAGGCCGATGAGGAAGACCCCCGACGGCTGGTGGTCACGATTACCGATGACGAACATCTGCACATCGCGGATCAGCCGATCGACCTGCCCCGTTTGAAGGAACTGGTGCGAGACGAACTCGACCGCCACGGCCCCGAGTTCGCCGTGCAAATCCGCTCCGACCGCCGCGTGTCCTATCGCGTGGTGGAGCCGCTGCTGCTGGAATGCTCGCGACTCGGCGTGAAACGGTTTGGGTTCAAGACCGCTGGGGAATGATCGATCCTCACGCGACATCTGGTGCTGCCATCTGGTGAAACACAGGGGCCTGAGTGAGACTGGAATGCGTCCGCTCGCAGGCCGGGAGCCGGGATTCACGGCGTCCGGGGGGGCCTGATCCCGCGTGAAATCGGCTGTACAACCGACTCGGTAAGCTCGGAACACTGCTCCATCGAGAAATTATCGGCTTAGTGAATGTTTGAAGATTCTTGGTGCGGGGGATATTCGAGGGCCTTGACACGACGCTACAATCCAAACCACATCGGGAACGGTTGATGAACCGTTTCCTCCTCTCCTTTCATGTCTGCTGTTGTCACGGAATCACTGGATGTCCACGGAACATCTGCCGGGTCAAGGATTGACTCCGGTTGTCGAGAACGCCCCTGTCCAGGATGTTGTCCCGCCCACTCACTGTTCCAATGGTGAGGCGGCTGCGCCACCGGCAGAACCCGCAACGTGCCCGGCGGTAGCCAGCGAGCCGGTGTCGACGGATGCCGCGCCCGAGACCACTGCCCCGCGCGTCCGCCTGAATCCGACACTCGACCCGACCCTGTTCAAGGCAGTCCCCTCGCTCAATCCGGGTGAAGGCTCGCGAGTCGACACCGACGCTCTCATGGAAGAGCAGGTCGCCCGCGAGCAGAAGGCCCAGGCCGAAGCCCCCGCCCCGCGCGTCGAGCCGATCGAGATCCCCCGCACCGAAGTGCTGGAAGGCAGCCTCGAAGCCGAACTGACCGCCGTCATGCAAAGCGGCGAGGTCGCCTCCGGCATCGCAGCGGTGGCTCCCGTGCCGCATGCGGGTCTCGACAGTGAAGAGGTCGGCCTGAAGCAGGGGATGAAGGTCTCCGGAATCATCCAGTCGCTCAATGGCGATGACGTGTTCATCGACCTCAAGCAGCGCATCCCTGGCGTGGTCAGTTCGCGCCAGTTCTCGCCCAAGCGGCCCCCCGTGGTCGGTGAGCCGATCGACGTGATCGTGGCCAAGTTCGACGATGCCGCGGGGTTGATCACCTGCAACCTGCCGCGCAGCACGAACAAGATTTCGGGCGACTGGGACGCGCTGCAAGTCGGCATGGATGTCGAGTGCATGGTCACCAAGACCAACAAGGGCGGTCTCGATGTGACCGTCAGCTCGATTCGCGGCTTCATGCCCGCCAGCCAGGCCGACATGGGCTTCGTCGCCAATCTCGAAAGCTTCATCGGCCAGAAGTTCCGGGTGCGGATCACCGAAGTCAACCCGGCTCGCCGTCGGCTGGTGGTCAGCCGTCGAGCACTGATGGCCGAAGAGCGGGAAAGTATCCGCGAAGAGTTGATGAAGAGCCTGCAAGTCGGGCAGACGCTCACCGGTCGGGTCAAGACTCTGAAAGAGTTCGGGGCCTTCGTCGACTTGGGCGGCATGGATGGCTTCCTGCACGTCGGGCAGATCAGTTGGGTGCGGATCAAGCACCCGAATGAGGTGCTGACGGAAGGCCAAACGGTCGAGGTCAAAGTGCTGACTATCGACTCCGAGACGGGCAAGATCAGCCTCGGCATGCGTCAGTTGTCGGGCAATCCGTGGATGAATGCGGAGGCTAAGTACGCCAAGGGCACCAACGTCACCGGTCGCGTGACTCGCGTCGAACCGTTCGGGGCGTTCATCGAACTGGAGCCGGGGATCGAGGGGCTGGTCCATATCAGTGAACTGGATCACAAACGGGTCAAGCGCGTCGAGGACGTCCTCAATGTCGGTCAGACGGTTGAAGTTCAGATTCTGGAGGTCGAACCGTCCCGAAAACGAGTCAGCCTGTCGACAAAGGCCCTCAAGGTGAATCCCGATGTGATCGCTCCCGAGCCGGAACCGGCTCCCGGTGGCGAGCTGTTCCAGCGCAAGCGTCGCGGCGACCTGAAGGGCGGAACCGGGAAGTCGGGGCAGAGCGGCATGTTCGGCAACCCCGGCGACTTCTAATAAGGCGTGCAGCCCCGTGGGATAGGCTTCCAGCCTGTCGGGGTGGTAAGGCAAGTGAACAGTGGAATCTGACTCGCCAGACTTCCGAAGTCTCCGAAGAGTTCGGAAGTCTTTTGGTACCCTCAACCCTCACCTCTCAACCCTCCCCCCATGATTGCGAAGCTCATCCCGCTGGATGGCTCGCCGCCCCTCTTAATCCTCCGCGAGGTGACTCTGGTGGGGCGGAAGGGGGGAGAGTGCGACATCGCTCTGGAACATCCCAGTATTTCCAAGCTGCATTGTGCGATCGCCCGCACGGATGGATTGCTGTTCGTCCGCGATCTGGGCAGTACCAACGGCACCAAGGTCAACGGCCAGCGGGTCACGCGCGGGGCGCTGTTGCCGGGTGATGAACTGACCTTTGCCAACATCAAGTTCAAGGTGTACCTCGGCCCCGGCGAGATGCCCGCCAAGCCCAATGACCATACCGAAGTGCTGGTGATCCCGCTCCGCCCCGGCGAAGACTACGCCCCACTGCCGGTCGACTTCGACGACGAGCCAGAGATCGAAAGCGATGTCCGCCCGCTGAGCGATTCTGCCATCCTGTGAAGTGGTTCACGAATGCGTGTGCGGTTCCGTCGTAGAACGGATGCCTACGTCCGTTCCGCCCAGAACTGGAGGCATTGATCTCGACGCATCTCGTCTTCGCCCCGCAGGGGACGGTTGTCGATCGACATTGACACCAATGCCTGGAGGGCCGGGTGACCATGCCACTCGCCAAGTGGTGATCTTCGCGAAACTCAAACACATCATCGGAAAGGTCGTTTTCATGCGGATCAGTCGCCCTGTGTATCTATGTTTGTCCCTGCTTGTCGGCGGGCTGTGGCTGGCCCACAGTCTCCCCGCACTCTGCCACGCCAAGGAGCCGACCTTGCCCAACATCGAGTACGCCCGCGTTGACGATAAGCCGCTGCTGCTCGATCTCTACCTGGCCCCGGCGGCGGAGACTCCGACCCCGCTAATCATCTGGGTCCACGGCGGCGCGTGGCGGGCCGGGTCGAAGGCCGATGTCCCGATTCAGGCACTGGTCGAGCGCGGCTTCTCCATCGCCAGTGTCGATTACCGACTCTCGACGGTGGCCCGCTTTCCGGCTCAGGTTCACGACATCAAGGGGGCCATCCGGTTCCTACGAGCCAACGCCGCGAAGCATCACATCGACCCCCAGCGGTTCGTGATCGCAGGCTCGTCCGCCGGTGGCCATCTGGCCGCCCTCGTGGGCGTCAGCAACGGACACAAGGCACTCGAGGGCACGGTCGGCGACCACCTCACCGTCTCCTCCGATGTGCAGGCCATCGTCTCATTCTTCGGAGCCTCGAACCTGGAAACGATCCTGGCCCAGTCCACGCCCCACGGCCTCAGCGTCCGCATCCCCGCGCTCCAATTGCTCCTCGGCGGTCAACCGACCGAGCAGCCCGACCTGGCGAAACTCGCCAGCCCGGTGACACACGTCGACGACCACGATCCCCCGCTGCTGCTGATCCACGGCGACCAGGATCCCCAGATGCCGATCAACCAGTCGCACGAACTCGAAGGGGCCTACCAGCGAGTGAAACGCCCCTGCCAGTTCGAGGTAATTCATTACGGAGCCCACGGCGGCCCGCAATTCTTCGACGCCACACGGTTGGAACTCGTCGAAAAGTTTCTGCGGCAGTCGCTGCGCTGAACTCGCCCGACAAGTCATCGCCCACGATAACGAAATCCCACTGCTCGGTGTCGGACTGCGACTTGCCAAGGAACTGCGGGTGGATGATCGAAATCGGGGGCTGTCGCGGGAACCGGTGGCGTAGGATATGGTCTCGATCGGCGTATACTCCGATTCACTCACCTGCCACCCGCCACGAAGGGATCATCAAACGGGGAGCCACCCCCGCGACGTGCCAATGAGGTGGGAGGCGTATCCACAATCCGCCCGCACATCCCCTATCTTACCGCGTAAACACTGGCGGCCCAAAGCAACCGCCAGTGGCACCCGGCGCTAGGAATGACGGGTAGAGAACTCAACGGAGTCGGAAGAATCGGCAGTTTTCGTAGGCTTGGCGGGCCCGAGGGTGACTCCTGCTGGAGTGAACATTTTACGCAGCCCGGAGAATCTCACGACAAGTGGCATTTTCCCTGACGATTGCCTTGACCACCCGTCTCGACCGGGAATACATGAATTAAACTATGAATAGGAACCTCCCCCAACGCACGCGGAATGCGAAGGACTGTAGTCCGTGGTCCGTGTTGCACTCGCGATCCGGTAGCGCGAAGTCACTCCCCTAAAACCACGAGGAACATGATGAAAACTGCATTCTCGGCTGCGGCCGTCCTCCTGCTGGTGCTTGCCACACAGGCGTTTGCCGATCTCGCCAGCACGATTCCCCTTTTGTAGCCGTTCACGGGATCAAACTGCTCTTGGCTCCGATTGCGGAGAATTGATAGCGTCCGGGCATGGATGCGAGAGACAAGATCATTGAGGATCT
>JAYTFV010000476.1:0-3105 GCA_043734065.1 Planctomycetota bacterium | reverse complement strand
ACTGCCTGCCATACCACTCTCCTCCGTGAGTTCGAAGAACGGATTTCAGCATGATCCGGCAATTGGTGATAGGTCAATTATGCAGGGGAGGACTAGCGGCTCAGGAGGTTCGCTCAGATGTGAGGCTCGTTGCCAAAACTCATCCAACTGGCCTCCCCAGCCATCCGAGGCTTGAGACACTTCCTTCGGCGCTCCCATCTTTCCTCCCATTCCCCAATCTGTGAAAATCTGCGTAATCGGTGGATCAATCTTTTCTCCGATCTCACGCATCCCAAGGACCGAAGGGGTCATCCACAGATTACGCAGATTTTCACAGATTGGAAGAACGGGAGGATCGGACTTGAAGTTGCAGAAAGGCTTGGCTTCAATTGCCCAAGACCAGTCCCCACACGAAACGAGGCGATCCATGTCGCAGAATGATCCACTCACGTATGCCATCATCGGAGCGGCGATGGAGGTACATCGCCAGTTGGGGGCGGGGTTTCTGGAGTCGGTCTATCAGGAAGCATTGGCCTTGGAGTTTACGGAGCGCAAGATCCCGTTCCAGCGGGAAGTCGATCTCCCGGTGACCTACAAAGGCCGCGTCCTGCACACCTCGTTTCGCGCCGACTTTGTCTGTCATCAATCGATCATTGTTGAGTTGAAGGCATTGGCAGCTCTCACCGGTGTCGAGGAAGCCCAAGTCCTGAACTATCTCAAAGCCACAGGTCTGGAGTTCGCACTGCTGCTGAACTTTGGCACTCCCTCGCTCCAGCAAAAACGATTCGTCCGCCACGACGACTGGAATGCCATGCGTCCCTGAAGATATCCCGCCTTCATCCTCCCCAATCTGTGAAAATCTGCGAAATCTGTGGATCGTCTCCCTCTTCTTGACCCATGCCTCACTGGAGTAAAGAGGTTATCCACAGATTGCACAGATTTTCACAGATTGGGGGAGGGGATGTGATTACGGCCGTGATGGAAGTTGATGGGGCGTTGGTGGTGGGACTGTGAGACGGACGGGAAAATGTGCCCGTCCCACGTTGCATCACCCGCCCGACGAGTGGTCGGTGAGGATCTCTTTGAGCTTCCGCAGCGCCCGCGTGTGGCGCATCCCGGCGGCGGCGGGGGAGAGGCCGAGGTAGGTGGCGGCCTCCTGGTTGCCGAGTTGTTCGGTGTGCCGGAGCAAAATAATCTCGCGGTCGTCGTCGTCGAGCAGGTCGAGGGCTTCGTGGAAGCGCTGTTCCATCTCGCGGCGAAGGGTCGCGGCGGCGGGGGTCAGCTGGTCGTCCTGGATCTGGGCGGCGAGGTCGAGGGACGACTGGTCGCCGAAGCGGGGGGAGCCTTGTTCGCGGTCGATGTCGCGGCGCTGGGCGTGGTGGCGACGGTGCAGGTCGATGATCCGGTCCTGGGCCAGTTGCCGGAGCCAGACATGAAACGGGAGGTCGGGCTTCGCGAGGTATCCGACCAGGCGCTGGCTGGCTTCGAGGAACACGTCTTGGACCACATCGCTGGCATCGACCCGCCGGGCGAGGCGGCGATCCATACGCATCTCGACCATGCGGCGCAGGCCATGGCGGTGCCGCTCCAGCAGGTCGTTGACCGCTTTCGCGTCGCCCGCTTCGGCTTGCTGGAGGAGGTCTTGCGTGTTGTGAGGTTCTGGCCACATAGGGGGGTGTCTTATCGGGTCCACTGGATCGAGTAGAGGCTTGTACGATACCAAGGGGCGGATGAGGCAAAAACTGTGTGTGAGGCACGTTGCCTGCATGTCCGTTCCATCGGACAGAACAGTCAGCGAGCGGGTGGACGTTAGTCCCCCGTGCCAGGGCGACGCGACCCACCGTACAGGGGCGGGTGGGCATGACAGCGTCGAGCAGCACGTTGGAATTACGTCCAACGCTCGCTGTCGCTTGGTTTGACGGACGGGAACGTCGGAAACTTGCCGCACAGGAACGGAATAAATTCCGTTCTACATCAACGACTCCAGCAGTCTCACGTACATCAGCGCGAACCGAATCACGATGTACCCGATGAAGGCCGCCACGCCGATCCAGATCGTCCAGGCACACGCCGCCGTCAGGGTGTCCAGGCTGCGACGGGCCTGGTCCTCGAATTCGGGGCTCAGGCGCTCCAGTGTCTCGGGGATGGTGCCGGTGGTCTCGCCGACGTGGACGATCTGGATGAAGTCCTCGGGGAACAGTTGGGTGTGACTCAGTGCCTCGCTCAGCTCCTCACCGTTCATGACATCGTTGATGATGCGTGGCGCGGCGGCTTGGAAGGCTCCGTTATCGGTGGCGGCAAAACTCGCTTCGAGGCTCTCCTGAATCGGCAGGCCCGCTTCCTGCGTGAGGGCGAACGACCATGAGAACCTCGCGATGGAGAACGACCTCAAGCAAGTCCCAATCACCGGGAACCCGAGCAGCGACCGATGCAGCACGACCCGCAGTGCCTTGGAACGCTTGGCCAATTGATATCCGATGAATAACGAGACCGCCGTGATCGCCCAACCGCCCAGCCAGATCATGGCCCCGGAGACTCCCTTGAGTCCCAGCCCAATGATGTCGAACGCCTGCTTCTCGGGATCTCCGGGTTTACCGGAGATCTCCGCCAGATCGATGCCTCCCAGCAACCAGATCAGAAACGCCACGATCAAGATGGCCGCTGACAATTGCACCAGCGGCAGGACCATCTGGCTGCGGAAATTCTTCTGCAGCCGCAGATTGTTCTCGTAGTGTTCGGAGAGCGAGAGTAGCACCTCGGGCAGCGACCCGGTGCGTTCAGCGACATCGACCATGTTCAGGAACAGGTCGGGCCACATCCCTTCATGACTGCGGCAGGCGGTGGTGATGTCGTTTCCGCTGCGAATTTGCTGGGCGACATCCAGCATGACCCGTCGCAAGCGAGAGTCGCCCGACTTATTGATGGCGATGTCGAACGCCTTGGTCACCGCGATCCCGGCCCGCAGCGAAGTGGCCAACGAGCGGCAGGCCTGGGCCACGTGCTTCGTCGAGAGTCGGGGGCTGAACATGGCGGCTCGGGGGCAGTGAAGGGGGGATGATTCGTGCGTTAGCTTACCATGAGAGTCGTTCCCTCCGTGAGCGGCTCGGCGCTAGCCGCCGGTTCTTG
>JAYTFV010000475.1:0-10485 GCA_043734065.1 Planctomycetota bacterium | reverse complement strand
GTGAGCGGCACGGCGCTAGCCGCCGGTTCTTCTCACCGCTGTTCGTACGGGAACCACGCTCTGGTTGGAGATCGCTCAAGAGAACCGGCGGCTAGCGCCGTGCCGCTCACTTCTCCAGAGACTTCCGAAAGCACTTCAGTGTCTCTGCACTGACGTGATGCTCAATCCCCTCCGCATCATCCGCAGCTGTCGCCGCCGACACTCCGATCGACAATAAGAACTGATACACGATCTCGTGCCGTTTGCGAGACTCGGTCGCCATCCGGCTGCCCGCCTCGCTCAGCGTCATGGGGCCATACGGCTGGGTAATGACCAGCCCCTCCTTGGCCAGGCGCGCGATGGTTTTCGTCACGGTCACATGGCTGATCCCGAACCTTGCAGCGAGGTCGACGACGCGGCAGCGGCCCTGCTCTTCGATGAGCTGGGCGATTGCTTCGACGTAATCCTCGGCGGTCTCCGAGGCATGATCCTTGCGAATGCGGGAGTGGCTGAGGGCGGGGGGTTTGGAGGGCATGGCGCAATCAGAGGAAGACACGACTTGACGGGAATGTAGCCCATGCTACAATGTGTAGTGCAGGCTACAGATCCTCGGCTTCGAGAGTGGATGTTCACTCCGGAATCGTACTGCGATGGAGCGGAAATTCCCATGACTCCCGACATTCGAGCGTGGCGGCAGCGCGGGTTCACGCTGATCGAGTTGCTGGTCGTGATCGCGATCATCGCGGTGCTGATCGCCCTGCTCCTGCCAGCGGTGCAGCAAGCCCGCGAGGCGGCCAGACGTTCGCAGTGTAAGAACAACCTCAAGCAGATCGGCCTGGCCCTGCACAACTACCACGACAGTCACCGCGTGTTTCCCCCGGCCTACATCGGAGCGGTCGGCACGGCGGGCACGGCGTTTGGGATTTCGTACCCCGACGACAACGGCAACGGCCCCTCGGGATTCGGCTGGGGGACTTTGATCTTGCCCCAACTGGAGCAGTCCAGCACGTACAATAGCCTCAACTTCTCACTCCCCTGCTGGGCACCCCAACATGCCGCAGCGGCGAAAGCCATGTTGCCGATGTTTCTGTGCCCCTCGGCGACGGGTGGCAGTGACGGGTTCGTCGTCGAACGCTGGACCGTGGGATCCTCGGCGAATCCGAAAGTCCCCGTCCCGTTCAGTCCCCCGCTGTTCTTCGCTCACTCCCATTACATCACGAATGCAGGTACTCACCAACCGTGGGGGCGATCACCCGCCTACTCGATTGATTTCGCGATTCCCGAACCGATTCTGGTCACGGGAAAACTTGTCTCCCAGGAAGGCCCATTTTATCGAAACTCGAAGATCCGCATCGCCGATGTGACCGATGGGCTGTCATCCACCGTCTTCATCGGTGAACACAGCTCCGTACTCAGCAACAAGACCTGGTATGGCACGGTTCCATACGGAACCACTTGCCCCAAAGGAACCTGGCCCTCGGATTGCAACAGTGCCGGTTGCCTCGTCGGAGCCCACAGCGGACCGGATACCCACGACCATCCGCAGGTCATCATTCATGCTCCGAACCATCCGTTCGGCCACACCGATGAGATGTACTCCGAACACGCGGGAGGGGCGCATGTGCTGCTGGGCGATGGTTCCGTGCGGTTCATCTCCGAATACATCGACGGGTTCGTCTGGGTCGGGCTGTCGACCAGGAACGGCGGCGAGGTCATTGGTGAGTATTAAGCCAGGGGGCGAACATGTCTTTCCCGCCACCCCGCTGGTCGGGGTGGTTCCCGCGCCTGTGCGCTACCGTAGCGCACAGGCGCGGGAACCACGGGGACAAGCTCCAGTGGCGGGGAGACTCATTTCGCCCGCCTGCCTCTGATCCCGCGATCTCGCCCCACCGACAGGAACATCACGATGACTCATGGTCGCCAATCCCCGCTCCGTCGTGTCACCCTGTTCGCCCTCATGTGGGCGGGGTTGGCCATTGGGTCCGGCTGCGGACGCCCACCGCAGGTGGTCGACAACGAGGAGTGCTTCGCCGCGGTCGACGCTCTCTGGACAGCTGTGACCTCAAAGCGGGGCGATCTCTTGGAACGGACGGCGACCGAACTGGACCGCCTACACCGGGCAGGCACCCTCTCCGATGACGGCCACGAGGCACTCGCAGTCATCATCCAGCAGGGGCGAGTCGCCGAGTGGCAACCTGCTGCTGAGAAGCTGAAGAAGTTCATGCTCGGCCAGCGAAAGGCCCGACCGTAGAACGGAATTCATTCCGTTCCTGAGTGACAACAAGAAAGAACGAATGAATTCCGTTCTACGACAGTCAGCCATCGGCCTGCGGAGGCTTCGCTGTGCCCGCATATTGAAAACTGGTCAGCGGGACCAATTCCGGCTCGGTCGTGAGCCGTACCGCAGCGGGCAAACTCGAAGTGGGAAGTGCGGGCAACTCCTTCAAACCAAACAGCGTCGTCCGCGCGGCCGCCCACAGCCCGCGCCACGAGTTGAACGTCTCATGCACCGCCGTCGGCTCGTGCCCGCAGTGGACCATGCAGTTCTGGCACTTGCTGTTGCCGCTCTGGCGACCGTAGTTCTCCCAGAGCGTGTCCGACATCAGTTCCTTGAACGTCGACACGTACCCTTCCTGAATCAAATAGCACGGCTTCTGCCACCCGAAGATGTTATAGGTCGGGTTGCCCCACGGCGTGCATTCCAGGTCGTAATTCCCTCGTAAGAACTCCAGAAACACTGGCGACTGATTAAAGACCCAGCTGCGCTTGACGTTGTGGAGCAGTCGGCGGAAGAGCGATTCGGTCTGCTCGCGGATCAGGAAATGCTCCTGGTCGGGTGCCTTCTCGTACTGGTAACCGGGGGAGATCATCATCCCCTCGACGCCGATTTCGGTCAGCGTGTCAAACATCTCTCGCAGCCGCTGGGGGTCGGCATTGTTGAACAGTGTCGTGTTGGTGGTGACGCGGAAGCCCTTCGCGACGGCGGCCTTGATCGCTGAGATCGCGATGTCGTAAATCCCCTCGCGGCAGACGGCCTCGTCATGTTCGTGACGAGGTCCGTCGAGGTGGATCGAGAATGTGAGGTACTTCGTCGGCTCGTACTTATGTAGATGTTTTTCGAGCAGAATCGCATTCGTGCAGAGGTACACATACTTTTTGCGAGCGACCAGCCCGCGCACGATCTCGTCCATCTGCGGATGGAGTAATGGCTCGCCGCCGGGGATCGAGACGATCGGGGCCCCGCACTCATCGACTGCGGCGAAGCACTGCTCTGGAGTCAGGTTCTGCTTGAGAATCTCCCCCGGATACTGAATCTTTCCGCACCCCGCACAGGCCAGGTTGCAGCGGAACAGCGGCTCCAGCATCGTCACCAGCGGATAGCGTTTGACCCCGCGCAGCCGCTGTCCCAGTACGTATTTGGCAACCGTCCACATCTGCGAAACCGGAACACCCATGGCACTCTTTGCTCTCAGGAAGACTCTGTGAATCCCGGTCCAACGCCCACACAGACGCCGCTCACCGGAAACCTCGCCGCGTTTCGTAACAGGTTTGCCCCTCGTTGTCTGCCCCAAAGACTCCGTTGAACCGCGACGCGAACTCTCCGAAGCGGAGCGCTCTCGCCGGGTGGGATGAGAGGAGGCATGTGAGGAGTTTTACCATACGTCGGCGGCGGCCACGCGGCGGGCGGCGGTGAGTTCTTCCGGCGGGTTGCATTCCAACCCCACGAAGTCCCGATATCCAAGGTTGTGGGCCTCCTTCAGCACGCGGTTGTAGCGCAGCTCGCCGGTGCCGGGTTCGTGGCGACCGGGGTGGTCGGCGAGTTGCAGGTAGCCGATCGTCTTGGTTTCCATCCCCTCGCGGAGGTGGCCGCACAGGTCCCCTTCGGTGATGTGCATGTGGTACAGATCCCAGTTGATCTTCACATGGGTCGAGTCAACCGCCTGACAGATCTTGATCGCCGGGGCGCTGCCGTACAGGCAGTGCCCCTTGTGATCCTGTCATCCCAGAACTACCTGCTGACAGGGTGGCTGAGGCACCGGGTGCCACTGGCGAAGGCTTTAGCTCGCCAGTGCTGAGACGCCCGACTGTTGGGTGGATGGTTCATGGTCTTGTCACGCTCCCCGACACTGGCGGTCCAGAGCGACCGCCAGTGGCACGCGGCGAAAGACTTCGGAAGTCAGTGCATCCGTGACGCGAAACATCATCGAAACTGTGTTTTGTCGTACGTCTCTTTGCGGTTAAAGATCCAGATCTTGATTCCCTCCACGCCCTCTTTTTTTGTCTTAAACTTGCCGTGGAGGCCCACTTCACGGATCACCGCCAGGCACTCGTCCTTCGTGAGTTGCTTGTCCAACTTCTTGATCTCCGCCTCGATCAGCGAATAGTCGCAATCCTGGTCGATCGATCGTTCGTACAGCCGGAGAATCTGCTGGGACGCATTGCGGATCGTCTCCTCGCTGGTCGGTTTGGGAGCAGCTGGGGCCTTGGGGGCCTTCGCTTTTCGTGTGGTGGATGCGGCGACCGGCAGGATGCCCGTGGAGCGGTATTCCTGCGACTGCTGGAGCAGCACTGAGAACTCTGACAGCAACAGGCTGTCAAATGGTTCGAGTAATTGCATGGCCGATTGCAGTTCGCCAGCGACCCTTGTTCCGCCAGCGGCTTGGAGGGGATCGACGAGGCTCCCCAGGAATGAGCGAAGGTTATGCACGTTCATAGACTGGCACCTGCTTGCGGATGTGATTCACTGTGTCGCGGAACACCGCATCGAGATCATCGGAGCAACTCAAGAGTTTCTTGGAATGAGCATTGTCAGTCAGTTTTTGGCTCTGCCAGATTGGGTGCGGAAAGAACGGCACTTCGATACCCCAGCTCTGATGACACCCACTGGGCAATTGGGACTTTCTGATATTGTCCTCGGTTTTCGTGAGCCGAGTGCTGAGTCGAGTCTTGTTGGGCATTACCCCCAACACCTCCAGGTTCGGACAAATCATGAATCGCCCTGACTTCCAAGTCCTGAGCCACTTCAAGATTCGAGGGACTGCTGACGCTGATGTCGGCTCCAACAAGACCGGAATGATCACATAGTCGGCAGCTGCGATGGCATTCACACAGGCTGTCGTCAATCGGGGAGGACAGTCCAGAATGATCCAATCGAACTTGCTGGACACCTGCGGATCGTGCAGCGAGGATCGCAACAGGAATCGGGCATCTGGGCCATCCGGAGCCACCATCCATTTCGCCATGACTTGCTGTTCGATCTCTGCCAGTCGCTCGTCAGAGGGGACAATCTGCAGTGCGGATTTATCACACAATTGAATGCATTCCAGAAGACGATCCGCAGACGGCCTCTCTGACGCAAATACGTTTTCGATGAATCGCCCTGACTGTTTGGTCAGCTTCCATTGAGCAGCCGTCAGGCACAGGTCTGACAACGAATGCTGATAGTCCAAGTCGATCGCCAGAACCTGCGATGTTTGAGCAAGTGTCGCTCCCAGGCGAGCGCTGACTGTCGTCTTACCCACACCTCCCTTCAGGTTCACGACCGCGATGATTGCCGCTCGCCGCCCCTCGGGGCCGCGCGGTACGAATGCTGGCGGGTTGACGCACGGTGTTTCCCAGACGCGACCATCACTCTTAAATATAGATTGCAGTTGGTTGGAATACTGCTCTGCCGAGAGCTTGGCGGCATCTCGCTGCTTGCGCACGAGTGAGAGTTTTTTGTTGGCCTCCAAGATCAATGTGTTGGTTTCAGAGACTCTCACTGCCATCTGAGCCTTCGCTACCGATCTCTCCGCAGCGAGATTGGCTGCGGAGTCCGCTTCCAGTTTCGCCTTCTCCTTCGACAACAGGTCGATGGTGGATTGCAGCTTCTGGGATTCCCTTGCCTGGGATTCAATCTTATTGTGGTTATTGCCCAATTGAGTCGTCACGCTGGCCAGATGACCTTTCGTCTGGTCGTACTCTTTGGCCATTGCTGAAAGTTCGCCAGAACGATTGAAGACTCCCCTCCACCACAGGATTGCAAGAGTCCCAGCCACTCCGAAAGCGACCCCTAACAACATCAATAAAGTTCCGCTGTTGCCAACGGTGGCTCGCAACAGCTGCACAAGTTCTGTCACCAGTAGTTCCATGCTTCACCTGCAATCGGCATCAAACGCAGATCTGACTGGCGAATCATCGTACTGCTGAAACCGGCATTCTGCGAGCCACTGGCGACATTGGCATGCGTATGAAACAAAAAAAGCCCAGTGGTCATAACCACCGGGCTTTGGGGCACAGCGCTCCGCTTCGAAGACTCCGCGTCGCGGCTAACCGGGCGACTTTGATTATGCGAAGAGTTCCTCGATGATTTTTCCTTCGCGGACGATCATCACGGGACGGCCGGTGTTGGTGCGGTATTCCTGGGTGGGGTCGATGCCGAGGTTGTGGTAGAACGACGCGGCGACGTTGTCGGGGCTGATGCCTTTGCCGTCGGCGGGGCCTTCGCCCTTGTCGTCGCTGGCTCCGATCACGCGGCCGCCCTTGATGCCGCCGCCAGCCATGAGCATGAACATCGCTCGCGGGTAGTGGTCGCGACCGACGCGCTGGGTGTTGATTTTCGGCGTGCGACCGAACTCACCGGTCACGTACACGGCGGTCGACTCCAGCAGACCGCGCTCGGCGAGGCCATTCAGCAGAGCGGCCAGGCCCTCGTCCAGCGGCGGCAACTGCTTGTTCTTGAGGTTCGTGAACCCGTCGTTGTGCGTGTCCCAGCCGCCGTTAGTGATCGTGGTGAAGCGCACCCCGGACTCGATCAGCCGCAGAGCCAGCAGGCAGCTTTGCCCGAACCCGCTGGTGCCGAACTTGCCCGCGAACTCGGCGTTCTCCTGGCTGATGTCGAACGCCTTGCGGGCACGGGGCGAGGTAATCATCGAGTAGGCTTGCTGCGAAAACCGGTCGAGGCCGTCGAGCAATTGGTTCTGCTTTTCGAATCCGGTGAACGCGGTGTCGAGGCTGTTGAGCAACCCCTGCCGCTTTTCGACATCGGCGACCGTCAGACCATTGCCGAGTGAGACGCCGCGCACGCTGAACGGCTGCCCGGCGACGGGGGCCTTGCCGGTGGCCAGCGGGGCGTACTTCACGCCGAGATAGCCGCCGCGCTGGTTGTTGGCGTTGGGGATGGCGACCGATGGCGGCAGGTCGACCGGCCCGCCCAGTTCCTTCGACACGACAGCCGAGTAGCCGGGGAATTCGAGCGACGGCAGCGGACGATTGCCGCAGTTGACGTACTCGGACCCGAGTCCGTGAGCGGCGATGGAGTGGCTGACTCCACGGAGGATCACGAACTTGTCCATCACCGAGGCGAGCTTCGGCAGATGCTCGCTGATCTCGATCCCGGGGACATTGGTCTGGATCGGCTTGAACTCGCCGCGATGGGTGTCGGGAGCGTTGGGCTTGAGGTCGAACGTGTCCATGTGGCTGGGACCGCCAGCCAAGTTGATGAAGATCGCCGACTTGGCTTTGGCGGCGGGGTTGGTTTCCCCGGCGGAACTCATTCGCAGGAACTGGCCCATCGAGAGGCCGCCCAGGGTCAGAGCCCCGGCCTTGAGGAAGTCGCGTCGACCGAAACCGTCGCATTGAATGTGAAAGGCCATGAGGGGGAGTCCTTGGGAGGAGTTGAGTGTGTTGGAAGGCTCGAAGAGGTTGATGGTTGATCGACGGAGGGGAAGCCCAGGGGTTGCAACCCCTGGGCTTTCTGGCTGAATGCTGATGGCTGATCGCTGACAGCTTCCTCAGTGATTGACGATGAACTCTTTCGTGTTCAGCAGAGTCCAGAGGACTTCGCGGACGCCGGACATGGGCGTGCTTGACTGCTGAATGAAGTGCAGCGCGGTGGCTGTCTCCGAGGGAGTCGGGAACCGGCTCACGGTGCGGAGGTAGGCTTCCTCAATGATCGGTTTGAGGACCGCGTCGCCGAGAGTCGGCTTGTTCGCAACTGGCTTGGTCTCGGCGGCGTGCTTGTCCTCGGTCTTCGGAGTTGCGGGGAGTTTCGAGTAGCGCCGCTCGTAGACGGCCAGTTCGCGATCGGCGACCTTGATGGCCCGTTTGTCCTCGGAGCCTTGCAGCTTCTCGACCCGCCTCTTCAGCGATGCCAATTGTTCGTCGTAGTCGGCGGGCTTGGTCTTGGGACGATTCTCCTGCGGGGCGATGACCTTGGCTCCATACTGCTGTCCGAGTTCGGCCAGCCAGCCGTCGCCGCGATCCAGCTCCTTATAGACATCGTTGTCGTTCCGCAGGTAGAGCGTTTGCAGCAGGCTCGACTCGCTCGATCGGTCGCAGTCGCACGAGTTCTCGCGGCTCGATCGTCCGAAGACACCCAGAGCGTACACCAGTCCCGGCGCCCCCTTTTTGTTGTTCCCGTTATTGTTGCGCGGGGTGCTGGCCTGCGACACCGCGCGGGCCTCGACATCGGTATCAAAGGTCCCGGTTTCGGAGCTGCGCATCGTCGCGAGGTGGATCGCATCGACGGTCGTCTCGGCGGGGAGGCGACGCGGAACGGCGTGGCTGAAGTTCCGCTCGTCAAGGCGGTTCGTGTCGTTCGGTCGCCACGAGCGCTGATAAGTGTCGCTGTGGCAGATCTCGCGATGCACCCACTTCATGTCGTAACCACTGGCCACGAAGCCGCTCGCGAGGTGGTCGAGCAGCGCGGCGTTGCTCGGCGGATTGGCGAGGTTCATGTCATCGGTCGGCTCGACGATCCCGCGATTGAAGTAGTTGCCCCACACGCGGTTGACGAACGCCTTGGCGAACAGCGGGTTCGCCTTGAGCCAGGCCATCAGCGGCACGCGCGGATCGGCCAGTTGATCGATGTCAACCACATCTCCGCCGAGCAGCTTGGCCTGCTTCGAATCGGGCACGGTGTTCTTCTTGCCGTTGTCCTTTTTCTTCTTGTCGTTGTCCTTGTTGTACTTCGGGGCTGCGACGAGCAGGTCGGGGACGGGGATGACTTTGCCGTCTTTCACGGCTGAGGCCAACGCCTCGCGGATCTTGCCACCGTTCAGTTTTTTCATGTCGATCCCGAGGTCGGCGGTCAGTTTCTCGTAGACCTTTTTGTCGCTGCCGTTGCGGGCATACTGCACGCGGGTGAAGAACGCTTCGAACTGCTTAAAGTCGTCCTGGGTCCATTGGTCGAACGGGTGCTTGTGGCACTGGGCACACTGGATGCGCGAGCCGAGGAATGTGTAGGCGAACCCGATCGCGCGGTCTTCCGCCTTGGTAAAGTTCTGACGAGCCCAGAAGTAGACCAGCCCGTCCTCATCGGCGTACGACTTGCCGTCCTGATAAGAGGCCGACATGCGTTTGCAGAGGTCTTCGTAACTCTCGCCCGGCTTCTTGCTGGTGGCCAGGACGATCCCCTCACAGAGTTTGTCGTACGAGATATTGTTGGCCACCCGCTGGTAGATCCAGTCGTACCACTCCTTGTCGGAGCTGTCGCGACCGACGCCGGTGTTGTTGAGTTGAGAACTCGCGTTGCCGGTCCAGTCGCACAGTCGGGTCGTCCACCACGCGGCATAAGCGGGGGTGGCCAGCAGTTCTTCGACCTTCTGGGCTCGCTTATCGGCCCGCTTGTCGGCCAGGAACGTCCGCACCTCTTCCGAGGTCGGCAGCGTCCCGGTCAGGTCGAGACTCACCCGCCGTAGGTATTCCGCATCAGTACAAATCTCGGACGGCAGCGTGCCGAGCTTCCTCAACTTCTCAACGACCAGTTCGTCGACCTTGGTTTTGGTCGCAACCTGCGGGTACTTGTCGCCGTACTTCGGAGAGACCGGGCGGATCACCGGCACGGGCATCACGCCGTTGTCGTAGTACACCACGAGGTGCGTGTCGCCTGGCTCGTTCGAGGTCACGAGCCCCGCTTGGGTCACGTCGCAGACTTGCGGATCGTTCGTCTGGAACCGGCACAGGCAGGTCACATCTTCCTGCGTTCCGTCGGCCCAGACGGCAACGGCTTTCAGTTGGGTCGTTTGGCCCTTGTCGGAGTACAGGATTTCTTTCGGAGTGATGTCGAGCCGGGCCAGATGCCGGGCCGTCTCGACCGGTTTGGCTCCGGCCTTGATCCAACTCAGGAAGACGTTGTACTCCCAACTGCCGATGTCCATCCGCTTGCCACCCTTGTGGGGTGTGGCGAGCGTGGCCTTTTCGAGGACGAAGCTGTCGGCGGGGGAGTCGGTTTCGAGCCGCCCCTTCAGAGCGTCATAGTCCATCTGGAAGTCGTACCCGAACAGCGAAAGCCGCAAGTCCCCCTGCCCCTGGAACGACCCGTGGCAGGCCCGCCCATTACAGCCGAGCTTCCCCATCAGCGGGACCACATGCCGCTGGAAGTCGGGGACTTCCGTGGTGTCGGCGGCCTTGAACCGCTGGCTGACTGGGACGATCGGATCCGCTGCGGAGAGGGAAGTCGTCCAGGCGAGACAGAGACCGGCGAGGAGGGCCAAGGATCGAAAGGTGCAGGTCATGCAAAACTCC
>JAYTFV010000474.1:0-3455 GCA_043734065.1 Planctomycetota bacterium | reverse complement strand
CAAGCGTTCGCCGCCTTTCTGTTGAGGTTTCCGTCCAGAATAATCAGCAATACTACCGCCATGATTGGCTGTTGCTGATCACAACACCTCATTCCTTCAAAGGGTATGACTCCGAAGTCGTGATCGTTGCGGGTGCGGATAAGTTCGTCCTGAGAGAAGAAAAGCGGATTCTCGAAAGCACTTTGTACGTCGCGATGACCCGCGCACGGTCTGTCTTGACACTGTATTCCCAAGAGTCCAATTCAATAGAAGGGAGGAAAATCCGAACGGTCATTGAAGATTGTCTCAACGACCTCTGCGAGAGGCCCGAAGTGGAAAATGCGATTGACCGTCGGGACGAATTTGACCGGATGGTGGCATCGATTGGTGAGACTCATCGAGATTGGTTGGACAAACTCTGGAGTGATGCGCAGCTGGAGCCGCTGTTGGCAGAGGACGGAGAACTCCTCGCTGAACCGCTGTTTTGGTTCAGAAGAGGTAGTCGAACCTATGCGTGTTTTTCTTCCGCTCTCCCTCAACGGAAGGCAAGACTTCTTGAAGACGCGGGTATCACAGCGTTCTTCGTTGGGGACGCGCTGGCAGAAATTTAGGATCTACGGCTCCCTGTACCTCACCCGCCCAGATCCTGGATGATCTCCTCCACGGCGGGTGGCACGGTCGACGGAGGCCCCTCCACTGGAGAATGAGGGGTGATTGGGGATGCCACGGGCGGTCGCTTGGGGTCACCAGTGTCTGCCAGCGATCGGGGACGGCGAACTGTGATGGACCACGTGTGACCCGCTCGCACGGGCGAGACAAAGCCCTCACCCGTGGCACACGACGAGTCGTCTGGGCACACAGCCCTCACCCCCAGCCCCTCTCCCAGGGGGAGAGGGGAGCAGGAATGTGTTCAGACTGAGAGGGACACCCTCTCAGTCACCCTAATCGTTGGCCCGGCCCATGTAGCTCTTGGTCTCGACATCGATCTTGACCTTGTCGCCGATGTTGATGAACGACGGCACCTGCACCTCGGCCCCGGTTTCGGTGGTGGCGGGCTTGGTGACGTTGGTGGCGGTGTTGCCGCGGACGGCGGTGTCGGTGTTGGTGATCGTCAGGATCACCTGCTTGGGCGGCGTGACGCCGATCAGCTTGTCGTTCCAGAACACCAGGGCGCAGGGGGTGTTTTCCTTGATATAGGCCATCTGGTCTTCGCACACATCTTTGGCGAGTTCGACCTGCTCGAAGCTCTCGTTGTCCATGAAGATGTAGTTGGTGCCGTCGCAGTAGGAGAAGCTCCCCTCGCCCGAGCGGATGTCGGCGGCTTCCAAGCTTTCGCCGCTGCGGTAGGTGACTTCGAGGTAACGTCCCGAGAGCAGATTCCGCATGCGAGTCTTGTAGAGGGCCTGGCCCTTGCCGGGTTTGACGAACTCGCAGGCCGTCATTTCGTAGGGCTGGGACTCGATGACGACTTTGACGCCCTTGCGGAAATCGCCAGCATTGACCTGGGCCATGGTATCTTCTCGACGTGTGGGGAACAGGCCGCTCCAGCGGCTCCGAATCGGGCAGGATAATGCAGGCTGGCGGATTTGTCACCCCGACCGAGAGGCGTTTGACGGCAACGCACTGTTTCACAGTGCGTTGGTTTTCAGTCGTCAGTCATCAGTTTTCAGTCAGAGAAGAGTTGCCCACCTTCACAAAGTGTGTTGCCGTGGAGGCGTTTGAGGCGAAAGCCCGCCGGTGGCCATCCTGGGGCTTTGTCGCCCGCGAGAACTGGCCACCGCCCGCACTCTGTTCTTTCCGTCCGCGTCCGCGTCCTCTACCATCCGTCCGTCTGGCGTTCGAGCCAGTTTCCGCAGCTGGTGGTTGGGTCGGCGTCCTTCGAGGACAGCGAGCGGCGGATCGGTGTTGGTTTTTGTGATGCAGGACAGTCATGGCCAGTCAGGAACGTACCGCTCGGATGGAGAAGATTGTCGCTTTGTGTAAGCGGCGGGGGTTCATTTTTCAGAGTTCCGAGATCTACGGCGGTCAGAACGGCTTCTGGGACTACGGCCCGCTGGGCGTCGAACTCAAGCGGAACGTGCGGCAGGCGTGGTGGCAGGACATGGTGGTGGCCAACGACCCGATGCTGCCGGACCCGGTCGCCCCCTGCGGGTTCAACATCGTCGGGATTGAGACCGCGATCATCATGCACCCGCAGGTGTGGAAAGTGTCGGGGCATTACGATCTGTTTGCGGACAAGATGGTCGACTGCCGCGAGGCCAAGGGGCGGTATCGCCTGGACCATATGAAGGGGCGCTGGATCACTGGGGCCTTGCAGCAGAAGGCCGCGCCGGAAGGTTCCGCACCAGCTCCAGCGGCCGCAGTGGAAGACTGGTACGTCACCACGATGGCGGATGGCCCGGAAGCCGGTGACGCTCTCGTGAAGCGAGCCTGCAAGCTGTTTGGGGTGAAGAGTAATGAGACGCACAAGCTCGGTTGGAAGTCCGAGATGAGCACGCTGACCTCGGTCCCGATCGACAAGTACGACCATGTGATCGGCCCCGATGCGACTGGGCCGGGGACGCTGACGGAGCCTCGCGATTTCAATCTGATGATGGAGACGAACACCGGGGCGCTTCAGACGACGGAGAACAAAGCCTTCCTGCGTCCGGAAACGGCCCAGGGGATGTTCGTCAACTTCAAGAACGTCCTCGACTCGTCGCGCGTTCGCATCCCGTTCGGCATCGCCCAGATCGGCAAGAGCTTTCGCAACGAGATCACGCCGAGGAACTTCACGTTCCGCTCGCGCGAGTTCGAGCAGATGGAGATGGAGTTCTTCTGCCATCCCGCCGAGTCGCCGAAGTGGTACTCCTACTGGCGCGATCGCCGCATGAAATGGTACGCCGCCCTCGGCATCAAGAGCGAGAATCTTCTACTCCGCGAGCACGCCAAATCGGAACTGGCTCACTACTCGGTCGGCACAGCGGACATCGAGTACGCCTTCCCGTTCCTCGATGAGGGAGAGTACGGCGAGCTCGAAGGGGTCGCCCATCGCGGCGACTTTGACCTGCGATCGCACTCGGAAGGGAAGCTCGACAAGAACCTCCACGTCGAACTCGGCCCCGATGGACAGCCGAAATACCGAGGCTCCGGCAAGGATCTGTCGTACTTCGACGACCAGACCCGCGAGCGGTACGTCCCGCACGTCATCGAACCCGCTGCCGGGTGCGACCGCACGACGCTGGCGTTCCTGTGCGAGGCGTACTATGAGGACCAGGCTCCCGATGACAAGGGCGAAATGCAGACCCGTGTCGTGCTGAAGCTGCACCCGCGACTGGCTCCGGTCAAGGTCGCGATCTTCCCGCTGATCAAGAAAGACGGCCATCCCGAGAAAGCCCTGGAGATCTACAAGGCGTTCAAGGACGCCGGGATCAACGCCCAGTACGACGCCCAGGCCGCGATCGGCAAACGCTACCGCCGCATGGACGAAATCGGCA
>JAYTFV010000473.1:0-3898 GCA_043734065.1 Planctomycetota bacterium | reverse complement strand
GCCATCGACTCGGCATGCCACAACACCGACCGCAGTCCGCCCAAGTCCTGGCGGTCGAACCCCGGACTGGCCATCAGATCGACCGTCGCCGCCACCGTCACCATCATCCCGTGCGCGGAATAGAGATCATTCTCGATCGGGTTCACCAACTCCGGCAATTGCGAGGTCAGGTCGGAATGCTCCACCGTGGTACACAACTGCCGCAGGTCGAAGGCCAGGAGTGGTTCGAACTCCTCAAAGCGGGGCAGTTGGGACGCCAGGTTCCAGATTTCGTTCCACACCTGAGTGATGAAAGTGGCCAACTGTTGTTCGGCGGGCGTCTCTCCCACCGGCGTCCCCCCCCGCGTCAGAGTGAGCAGCGAGCGGACAAACCGATGGTTGTGAGCCTGGTCCGCCACATCATCAATGAGGCAGTTGAACATCCCGATCAGGAACTTCGTCTCGCGGACGGAGTTCCGCAGACTGGGATCGAGCGAGGACAACGTCATCAGGTCCACAGCAAACAGACACCATCGCCATAAATATAAACCCCGTTCGCCGACCTGCTGGTAGCGGTCGACCCAGGCTTGGAGGTTCTTGGGGAATCCCCGCTCCTCCCACGGTGCGACTGCTGCGGACCCGTTGCTGGGATCGAGCATCACGATGCGGCGCGAAAAATCGGAGGAATCACTCAAGGATTCCACAAACAAATGCCGTAGGCGTCCCCATTGCGACCGGTCGTTGGGTCGTGAGACGGGGAGCGGTGCCCCTTCGGGATGAACATCCAGGATCATTGCACTCCCCCTCACGAGTCGTCCGCTTTCATGCGAAAGGCGGAATGGAACACCCTCCGTGGGATCACACGCTGCCCGGCCCTGTACCAGAGTCATCGCAGCGACCGAAATTTCTCAAAGACGGTTTGCGGTGGGTCCACATCCTGACGACAATGCCCACGATGTTCAAGAACGAAGTTGAGGATGAGTCATCTCCTCGCGTTTTCGCGGCGAAACACGCGGTGTGTTGAGAGTCTTCCGAACAGATTCCGCAATACTCAAGCGAGATGCCACTAGAATCGGTTGAAGATCCCGCAAGATCGGGGGTTCGGCTTGCTACCCGTTGCATCTGCTGAGTACGCTGACCCCGATTCTGCCGCTCATCCGAGTGGTGCGGGCTGCGCGGTTCTTCGCAGTTCGCACGTGTCTGTCCCGTGAAACTGAACTCCTCTCATGGCCATCCAGTTCTCCTGTCCGTATTGCACCGCCAGCGTCAAGGTTCCCGACAGCGCGTCGGGGAAGCTGGGGGCGTGTCCCAAGTGTGCCACAAAGATTCGCATCCCGACGGTCCAGATCCCGCCAGTCGCAGCCCCGCCAGCCCCGGGAGTTCCGCCAGTGATGGCACCCCTGATGATGCCCCTGCCGATGGCCCCGTCCGTCGCAACTGGGCAGGGATTCCCGGACTTTCTCCAGGGCGCTGCGTCCCCCGTGGCGGCCCCCGCTACTGCCCCGCTGCCCCCTCCGCCGGTATCGTCCGATCCGTTTGACTTCTCGAACGTGGCAGCGGCAGCGGCCACGGCGGCGCAGCCTGCGGCCTCGGCGGCGACGCCCTCGTATTCCAAGGCCGCTCGCAAGAAGTCGGCTCCCCGCAAGCCGCTCGGCAAGGGGGTGCTGATGGCCATCGGTGTGGGAGTGCTGGTGCTGGTGGGGGTCGGCATCTCGCAATTCATCGCGAACCTGCCGGTCTACACCGGCAACGTCGCGGGCGAGCGCTTCCCCTCGGAGAGGCCCATCAGTGTCACCGTTCCGTGGTCGACGATCGACATCCCCGCCGCCACCCAGTCGAAGGTCATCGAGTACCTCAAACGGCACCAGACCTCGCTGACCACACCTCTGTACAAGATCGACATCGCCGCCTCGCCTCAGGGGCTGATCGTGCGATTCGCCACGACAGCCGATTCGATCTTGGTCAGCCTGGACCCCCAACTGGTGCCCGATGTGAAGACGCTGATCGACGAGAACAAGGCCACCTGGGACGAGGCGCGGAAACTCGAATTGACCACCTCTGCCCAGCAACTCTGCGACAACATTGCCAAGGCCCAACTGACGGGCACACGCACGGAGATGTCTCTGTATCAGAACACCGTGGCCCTGAATGCGCTGGTCCGCGGTCTGGGTCGGCACTGCGTGGGGGTGTTTCAACGGATCAATTACCCCTGTGTGTTCGAGGACGAAGCGGGCAAGCTGTATTTCGTGGTCCCTCGGCAGGCCACGGAGATCACCGTGATGGAGAAGTCGGGTGGAGACCGAGTCCGGGTGCTGCCTCCAGAGTTCCAAATCTGGGCCAGTATTCCGGCTTCGGCATCGGCCACGCCTCGGGTGGAGCCGGAAGCTCCTGTCGAGCCCGAGAAACCGGCGGCAGAGGGGAGCGGGGAGAACATGAAGCCCGGTAAGGCGATGCAGCCCGAGGCGGCGGGCGAAGAGAAGATGATGATGCCGAAGTGAACTCGTAGCGAGCGGGGGACGTAAGTCCCCCGTGCCCGAGCGACACGACTCACCGTACAACAGCGGGGGAGACATGACCACGTCGCACAGCACGGCGGACTCACGTCCGCCGCTCGCTATCGAACCGTCCTATGGCCGCTCTTCCCCCGCAGCCCGGCATGCTCTAGCATCCCGGCTTCACTTCCTCCCACACACCGACGAAAGCGGGACCGACGCTGTGGAGGAGCGCACGAACGCGCCGCGCTGTGGCGGTTGCGGTCCGGTCCCTCGACGAGTTCAGGAGTTTTTCCGAGATGGCAGAACAAAAGGCCACCAATGTCACCTGGCACGATCACCGCGTGTCGAGCGCGGATCGCCAGAAGCTGAATGGCCACAAAGTGGCTGTGCTGTGGTTCACCGGACTCAGCGCATCCGGCAAGAGTACGGTCGCGAACACGGTCGACCACAAGCTCAACGCGATGGGCATTCACACGTACATCCTGGATGGCGACAACATCCGCATGGGGCTGAACAAGAACATCGGCTTTAGCGCCGAAGACCGGACGGAGAACATCCGCCGGATCGGCGAAGTCTCGAAGCTGTTCGCGGATGCGGGCGTGATCGCGCTGACGGCATTCATCTCGCCGTACAAGGCGGACCGCGATGCCGTGCGGGCGCTGTTCAAGAACGGGGAGTTCCACGAGATCTACGTCAACGCCTCGCTGGAGACGTGCGAGAAGCGGGATCCGAAGGGGCTGTACAAGAAGGCCCGTTCCGGCGAATTAAAGAACTTCACAGGGATCGACCCCAACGCTCCCTATGAAGCTCCCGAAAAGGCCGAGTTGGTTCTCGATGCGAACACCAAGAGCATCGATGATCTGGCTGATGATGTGATCGCGTACCTGAAGGGCCAGGGACTGCTGTCGCTGTAGTGGTGAGTCGGGAGTCGGGGGTCGGGAGTCGGGAGCAGGAGGGGAATCGCCTTTGGCTCACGGTGTCCGAACTCCCGCCGTTCCGGCTTGTACGACGCCAACAGACACACAACTATCAATCACCCTCTGGCTCCCGACCCCGACCCTCGACCCTCGACTCAACATGCTGCCCCGACGCTGGCTGAATCTGTTGTTCGGCAACCAGGGGGAGCGGCTCGCAGCGAAGATTTTGAAGAAGAAGGGCTACCGCATCCTGGCCCGCAACTGCCGCAGCCGGTGGGGCGAGATCGACCTCATCGCGCGGGATGGCAACACAATCGTCTTTGTCGAGGTCAAGACCCGCTCGCATGCCGACGCGGGTCGACCCGAGGACGCAATCACCGCCACCAAGCAGCGGCAGATCAGCCGCGCGGCGGCCGCGTGGCTGCATCGGCACAAGCTGGACGAACACCGCTGCCGGTTCGATGTGATTGCGATCGTGTGGCGGACGGGCGAAGAGCCGCTGATCGA
>JAYTFV010000472.1:0-6781 GCA_043734065.1 Planctomycetota bacterium | reverse complement strand
GGCCGGTTCCGACTTCTCTCCAGCAGGCGGAGCCGCGAAGATCCGCCGGAGCCAGATGTCCTTCGAGGTCCAAGTCGTGCGGACCACGCTGCCGGGCGTCCCCTTGGTCCCGAATCCGCCGGGGCCGGACTTCCAGGCTGTGGCATCGAAGCCCGGCTTCATCCAGTCGTCCGCCGGGGCTTCGGTCGTGTAGCTCCAGGTCTGGGCCTCTGTCTCCGAGGTGGGGACCAGGGTGGTGAATTCCTGAGCGGGGGCCATGGCCTGTGAATTGAGCTCCAGCAACGAATTGCCGCCTCCGTTGTCGAAGTTCCGCATGTTCTGGAAGAACGCCAGAAAGCTGTAGTAATCCTTCTGCGGCAGCGGATCGAGCTTGTGGTCGTGGCAGCGGGCACAATTCAGTGTCAGCCCCAGAAACGCCTGCGAGGTCGTGCCGACGATATCGTCCAGCCCGTCGTAGAACGCCACCTCACGATCGACCGGCTCATCGTCCCACAGTCCAAGGCGGTAATACCCAGTCGCGATCAGCGAGTCGGGCGTCACCTCATCGAGTTCATCGCCCGCGAGTTGCTCTTTGATGAATTGATCGTACGGCTTGTTCTCGTTGAACGCGCGGATCACATAGTCGCGATACCGCCAGACGAACGGCTTGGGGTTATCCCGTTCGTAGCTGTTGCTTTCGGCATAGCGCACGAGGTCGAGCCAGTACCTCGCCCAGTGTTCGCCGTGTTGCGGCGATGCGAGCAGCGACTCGATGAGGTCGTGGTAGGCCTCTGCGGTCGGAGCGGCCTCGAACCTCGCAACCTGTTCCGGCGTGGGGGGCAGACCGACGAGATCGTAATGGACCCGGCGGTACAGCTCGCGGGCCGCTGCGGGCGGGTTGGGCTTCAGTCCGTGGAAATCGAGTTGATGCAGCACGAAGGCATCGATCGGGTTCGTGACCCATTTCGGGTTGCTGACCGCTGGGACTGCGGGCTTTACGAGGCGGCGGAACGACCAGTGGTTCTTTGTCGTGTCATTGACCTGCGGAGGGCCATGCGATTTCGGCGCGGCAACGACTGTTCCTTCGGGCATGGGGATCCCCATCTCGACCCACTGGGTCAGGATGGCGATCGACTCGTCGGAGAGTTTTCCCGACGGAGGCATTTCGAGGTCTGTCTTATAGTTCACCGCCTTCAGCAGCAGGCTCTCCGCCGGTTTCGCCAGATCGACCGCCGGGCCCGTCTCGCCGCCCAGCAGAACCGCCTTCCGCCCGCTGAGGCTCAGCTTCCCCTTGGCCTTCCCATCGAGGTGACACTTCCCGCAGTGCTGCTTCAGCAGTGGCCGGACCTGCTCCTCGTAATACTTCAGCCCTTCTGCCGAAGCCGCGGGCGCAGCGTCCTCCGCCCGCACTCCGCTGGCACAGACCAGGCACAGGCCGAGGATCACGAGGGATCTGACTCGCGAGACCGCAGGGGAAAGACAGGTCATGGGGCAGGTTTCCAGCGAGCGCGAACTTGAGCCCACGCCTCATTGACAGGTGTCGGGCGGGCTCAAAACATTCCGAAGAAATCAGTCTCGCTCATTCCGAAACACAGGGCAAGCAAGTGAAGCCTCCTTGCTTCAGTGGGGTGTGTGCATCAGACGAGCAGGCCGTCCTCCCCGCCATGCGACGACGCCGTTTCGGCCAGCGACAGGATCAAACACCAACCACCTGACCGGGACTCTCAACCCGCTGATGCGATACACTGGCAGACGCACTCACTGCACTCGCCAGAACGCGGGCGATTTGTCTCTGCGTTCGCGGTGGCCAACAGACTTCCGAAGGAGTGCGGTCGCCATTCTACGCAGGTTCTCGCTCCTCAGCCCCAACGTGGCCTGACTCGATAGCCCAGGGCGACAGCCCTGGGCTATCGAGTCCAGCCCCTTCGGGGCGAGAATCCCAGGGGATTTTGCGTGGAATGGCGACCACACTCCTTTGGAAGTCTTCGCACTCGGTTCTGGTCCCCCACGTTCTGGCGAACGTAGCGACCCTGGGATATCCACTATGGCTTCGGCAAATCCATCGGCTCGGCGGGCCACTGCGTGACATCGACCTCAACCATTTTTCGCAATGGCACCGTCTTGTTCTCGATCGTCCCGCCGGTGGCGAGGAACATCCGTCCGCTCACCGCCCCCGCGTCGATGTTGACGACCGGGTTGCCATCGCCGGTGAAGCCGGCCTTGGCCAGCGGTTGCCAATTCTGGTCGGGTGTCTTGATCCAACCGGGACCGAACTCCGCCCTTCGCGTGTGGGTCGTCGAGACGCGGTCGCGTTTGAAGTCCTCAATGAACGAATAGTGCCCCTTCAGCAGGTCGCCCCCGGTCGGCGTCGAGAACGTGACCAAATGCTTCCAGGTCTTCGTCTCCGGCACGTAGAAGTACCCCGCGTACTCGCTGCGTTTCCCGTCGGCCTTGGCGGTCACAAGACAGCGGTAGGTCTCACCGACCTTCCAGTCGTAGTCGAAGAACGACTGCCCGCCGGTCCCCTCGTTCCCGAATCGCCCGACCCGCACGGCCTCGTCCTTGTGCAACAGCTTCACGCGCACGTCGTCTTTCACCTGGCTCGGGTCGTTCTGCTCGCCGGGATCCCATACCGAGAACAGCACCACCTTCTTCCCGTTCCCCAACTCCTGAATCCCAAAGTACCCCTTCCCCCAGCCGCAGACCATAAAGTACGTCCCCGCTGCCGATTCCCGGACCGTGATCTCGTTGTAGAACGCCACCGCCTCGGGAGCTGAGTACCCCAAGTGGACCGACCGACAGGCGATCCCCTTCAGCTTCTCATCCGCGAAGCTGGCGTCGGAGAACGAGGACATGAGGGATAAACACAGAATCAGAACAGAGATGCGTGGCATCGGTACGAACTCTCCCGCGTGACAATGGAGGCGACGTGCTGTCGCGAACGACGGCTGCGGCTTGCATTGTGACTGCCCCGAATGAAGTCGCAAGGGCGGCGGTTGACGGAGAATCGAGCGGGGTGCATTCGCCAAATGGCGGTACCACTCTCAGTAACCCGACGCGTGAGCGAGGGCCGAGCGCAGCGAGGAGTGCCACCAAGAATCGCCCGCACCGGCTGAATGACCTGAGATTCATTTTGGGGCCGAGCTCTCGCAGAACATCAAGGGGCGTCCGCCCTCGCTCACGCGTCGGGTTGCTGGTTCCGCCACCACACTCGACCAATCTGAAAATCCTTGGCACAGAATTTTCCAGGCAACAGCCCTGTACCGCGACTGGGCGAATGCACCCATAAACAGCGCCCGGAAGGTCGAACATGGACGAGTTCACTCGGGGGCGGCATACTGTCCGAGTCGGATGGACCGCTTCGAACGTCCATACGCCACAGCCCAGGCTGTGCCGCTCGTGCGGACCTGTCTCATCGACCGAAAGAGAAACGATGCCTCGCCTGCCAGTGGGTTTCACGATGCTTCTGACCTGCGTGGCTCTTGCGGGATTCGCCACAGCCGCCGAGCCGTGGAAGAAGCACATCGTGGACGAGGGGCGGCACACGACCAACGTGGTCGCCGCTGACTTCACTGGCGATGGGAAGATCGACGTGATGGCCAATAGTGACGGGGCCACGCGGTTGTTCGTCGGCCCGGATTGGAAGTCGCAGATCGTCGACCAGACGAAGGACCATGATGCGATTCACGCCGCGGTGATCGATGTCGATCGCGATGGCGATCCGGACTATATCGGGGCACGCTACAGCCCGGGGTTGATCTTCTGGGTTGAGACAATTCGCGGCGCGAAGGCCGACCAGCCGTGGCCGCTGCATGTCGTTGACGATCAGGTGAACGGCATCCACGGGCTGCTGACCGGCGATGTCGACGGCGATGGGGCGACTGATTTGATTGCGAACAGCGGTCAGCCGGTGGGGCCGTGGGCGAATTCGGTGGTGTGGTATGACGTGCCGAAAGAGCCGCTGGAGGTGAAGACGTGGCCTCGTTATGTGGCCGGGAAAGGCGACGCTCCGGGGCTGACGCACTACCTGGGACTGGGCGATCTCAACGGCGATGGGCGGGCGGATATTCTCACAGCGGCCAAGGGCGGGCCGCAGGCGGAGCCAGGGACGGGGGAGTGGTTCGGCTGGTGGGAGGCCCCGGCGAATCCGCGCACGAACGGGTGGAAGAAGCACCTCTTGGGAACCGGTCATGCGGGGGCCACGAACCTCGCCCCGGCGGATGTGAACAACGACGGCCAGATGGACGTGATCGCCACGCGCGGCCACGGGCTGGGGGTGATCTGGTTCGAGGGACCGGACTGGAAGGAACACGTCATTCATCCGACCCTGGCCAGCCCGCACTGCCTGGCAGTGGCCGACTTCGACCAGGACGGCGACATCGACGCCGCGACATGTGCGTATGAGAGTAAGATCGCAGCCTGGTTCGAGAACGACGGCAAGGGGGAATTCAAGACGCACCTGCTGGATGAGAACCAGTGTGCCTACGACATCCGAGCCGTCGATATGGACGGCGACGGGGATCTGGATGTCCTGGTGGCGGGGCAGTTGAGTAAGAACATCGTGTGGTATGCGAACCCGTTGAAGTCGGCACGGTAGCAGAAGTCGTAAGACTTTTGGCGTGTTTGAGACTGACGGCAACTTAGCAGAAGTCTTACGACTTCTGCTACAGGCGACTGCCGACTTGATACACGATGAGGGCGGCGATGTAGGCCAGGGCGGTCATGTAGACGAAGGTCACGATCGGCCAGCGCCAGCTGTTGGTCTCGCGGCGGATGATCATCAGGGTCGCGGCGCATTGGGCGCAGAGGGCGAAGAAGACCATGATCGAGACGGCCACGGGGAGCGTGAACAGCGGGCGTCCGTCGGGCCATTGGGCGTTCTGGAGCGTCGAGACGAACCGGCTTTTGTTCTCCGCGCTGCCATCGGCCACTTCGCTGCCCAGGCTGAAGATCGTGCCGAGCGTGGCCAGGACGACCTCGCGCGCGGGGAATGACGCAATCACCGAGACGCCGATCCGCCAGTCCCAGCCCAGCGGCCTCACGAGCGGTTCGATCAGCCGACCGCTGCGACCGAGGTAGCTGTCGGCCAGGAGCTGGCCGCTGACTTGGTGGGCCTGCTCGCGGAGGTTGTTGAGTTCGGCTTGCTGGACCTTGGTCGGGGACTCGCCAGCGGCCTCTTCGATCTGGGCGATCTGCGATTGGAGTTGTCGCTCGGGCGCGTGATCTTCAGGGAAATACGCAGCGGCCCAGACGAGGACCGAGGTGCAGAAGATCAGCGACCCAGCCCGCAGGATGAACGCCTTCACTCGGTCGTAGACGCGGGCCAGCACAATCTTCGGCGAGGGCCACTTGTAGCTCGGCAGCTCCATCACGAAGGGCGGGGTTTCGCCCTTGAACACGAACTTGCGGAGGATCCACGCCACCGGGATCGCGACGAGTGCTCCGACGGAGTACATCACGAACAGCACCAAGCCTTGCAGCGGGATCACCTGGGCGACATAGACATCCTTCGGCACGAACGCCCCGATCATCAACATATAGACCGGCAGCCGCGCGGAGCAACTCATCAGCGGGGCGATCAGGATCGTCAGCATGCGGTCCTGCCGATTCTCGATCACGCGAGCCGCCATCACGCCTGGCACGGCACAGGCGAACGACGACATCAGCGGCACGAACGACTTGCCGCTGAGGCCGATCTTGGTCATCAACTTGTCCATCAGAAACGCCGCGCGGGCCATGTACCCGCAGTCCTCCATGATCGCGATGAACAGGAACAGCAAGGCGATCTGCGGCACGAACACCACCACCGACCCCACGCCGCCGATCACCCCATCGACGATCAGGCTCCGCAGCGTCCCCGGTCCCATCAGCGACTCGAACCACCCCGCTGCCGAACTCTGGACCGCTTCGATCGCCCCCATGAACGGGGCGGCCCCCGCGAAGATCGACAGGAAGATCAGGAGCATCACCGCGACAAAGGCGATGACCCCCGTCACCTTGTGCGTCAGGATCTTGTCGATGCGGTCCGAGGTCGTGACCTGATTGTGAGCCATCGATTGCGTGACCACGCCGGTCAGCTGTTCTCGAATCCAGTGGTAGCGGACCTTGGTCTCGATGGCCGGAACTCGGCAGCCTTTCTCGGCGAGTCGCGTGCGCGAGGCGGCGAGGACCAGGAGTAGCTCCGGAGACAGGGCCAGGGCGAGCTTCTTCTCGCTCTCGCCACCGACATCGAGCAGCATCCGCTCGATCAGAAACAGCGGCGGGATGGAGCCGTACTTAGTCTGCATCCACTGACTCAGCTGGATGATTTCGTGGTCAAAGACGGCGGGGAACTCGGGGCGGCGGGGGTCGATGGGGGTGCCGACGACGCGATGGATCGCGGCTTTGAGCTCGGCGATCCCCTGGTCGCGGTGGGCACTGGTGACGACGACCGGGACGCCGAGCCGCTGTGAGAGGGCCGCGAGGTCGACGGTAATGCCGCGAGACTGGGCCAAGTCCCACATGTTCAGGCACAACACCACCGGCACGCCGATTTCGCGGACCTGGGTATACAGGTACAGGTTCCGCTCGATGTTGGCCGCGTCGACGATGCAGACCACGGCATCGATCTTTCCGACATCAGCCTGCCGCCCCAGAAGTACGTCGACCGAGACCATCTCATCCAGCGACCTGGGAGAGAGACTGTAGGTTCCCGGCAGATCGACGAGTCGCACGCGCTGACCCTCGAATTCAAACCAACCCAGTTTTTTCTCGACGGTCACACCGGGATAGTTGCCGATCCGCGAATGGACTCCGGTCAACG
>JAYTFV010000471.1:0-4485 GCA_043734065.1 Planctomycetota bacterium | reverse complement strand
GCGGGGAGACAACTTCATCGCGGATCGGTTTGAGGCCCTGAGCCTCGACCACGGGATGCTGCAGGTCGCGGGCCTTCCGCCGGGTGACTACTCGCTGCGGTTTAAGGACACGGGCCGGGAGGTGCGCATTCGCCTGACCGACGGAGAGCGCCGCGAGGGGTACATCCTTGGCGGGTATCGGAAGCTGGAGGCGCTCCACGAAGCCCCGCTGCAACTCGCACCCGTCGATGTCAAAGACGACACGGTGAAGATCACCGTGCGCAATTCCGGGAAGCTCGCTCGCGTTCACATTTTCGCGTCGCGTTTTCAGCCGGTGTTCTCGGCCTATGACGATCTGGCACGGCTCGGAGTGCGGGAGCCATCGTCGTTGCGGACACCTCGATTTGATTCGCTGTATGTGGTCGGACGCAATATCGGAGACGAGTATCGCTACATCATCGATCGCAAGTTCAAGCCCCGGTTTCCCGGCAACATGCTGGAACGGCCGAGCCTGCTGCTCAATCCGTGGGCCGTCCGCAGCACCGAAACGGGTCAGCAGCAGGCCCAAGAGGGAGCGGACTACCGCAGCGGCAAAGGCGAAGGGGAAGGGCTCGGTGCGGGAGGCGGGATGACCGGGGCGGCGGGGGGCGGCAATGCCGAGTTCTCCAACCTCGACTTTCTCGCCCTGACCTCGACAGTCGTCCTCAATCTCGTCCCCAATGCGGAGGGCGTGATCGAAGTGAAGCGGGCCGATCTCGGGACGCAGCAGGATCTCGTGATCGTGGCGGTCGACGCGCAGAACATCGCCGTGCGCTACGTCACGCTGCCGGAACTCATGGCCGATTACATTGACCTGCGGCTACTGACGAGCCTCGACCCGCAGCAGCATTTCACACAGCAGAAGCGGATCACCGTCCTTCCGACCGGAGGGACGCTCGTCCTGCCCGACATTACCAGTACCAAGTTCGAGAGCTACGACACGCTCGCTCGGGTCTACGGGTTGTATACCACGCTCAACCCCGATCCCAAGCTGGCCGAATTCGGCTTCCTGCTCAACTGGCCGAAGCTCAAGCTCGAAGAGAAGCGGACACTCTATTCCAAGTTTGCCAGCCACGAGCTGAGCTTCTTCCTGTCCCGGAAAGACCCCGAGTTCTTCCGGACAGTGATCGTTCCGTACCTGGCCAACAAGAAGGACAAAACGTTCCTCGATCACTGGCTGTTGGAAAGCGATCTGACCGCCTATCGTCAGCCGTGGAACTTCGCCCAGTTGAATACGGTGGAGCGGATTCTGCTCGCGCGGCGAGTCGCTGTCGAGCAGCCGCTGGTGCAGCGGTTCGTGACCGACCAATTCGATCTGCTGCCGCCCGATATCGAGCGGTTCAACATGCTCTATCGAACAGCGATCAAGGGGAGCGCACTGGATACCGGTGATGCACTGGGGTTGGCGGCGGCCACTGAGAAGGCGGCCTCGTTGAAGGAACTCAGTCCGGCGACGGCAGCAGCCCAAGCCCCCGCAGCAGCACCCGCCCCCCCCGCAGCCCTGGAGGATAAGGCGTCCGACGGGGCGAGGTTCTCAGGTGCCAAACGTCAGAGCCAGCTCCAGGAACAAGCCAAGAAGTCGATGGAGCGTCGCCGAGAAAACCTGAAGGACCGGGACGAGAACGCTTTCGAGGAGGCTGAGGCTGTGCAGTTGCGTGAAATGGACATGGCAGACCGCAAGCAAGTTCGCCAGCTCTACGCGAAGCTCGACAAGACCCAGGAATGGGCCGAGAACAACTACTACAACCTCGTGATCGAAGAGCAGAACGCTCAGCTCATCCCCGTCAATTCGTTCTGGAAGGACTTCGCCGACCACGATCCCACGAAGCCGTTCTATTCGGTCAATCTGGCGGATGCGAGCCGCAATTTCCCCGAGATGTTGCTCGCCCTGGCGGTCCTCGATCTCCCCTTCGATGCGGCCAAGCACGAGACCGTCTTCGAAGGGGCCAAGATGACCCTCAAGGCAGGCAGCCCGCTGGTCGCCTATCACGAGGAGATTCAACCCGCCCCCGCCGCTGCGGGTGAAACATCGATCCTGGTCAGTCAGAACTTCTTCCGGCACGGCGATCGCTTTCGGCATGTCAACAACGAGCAACTCGACAAGTTCGTGACCGAGGAGTTCCTCGTCGACACGGTCTACGGCTGCCAGGTCGTCATCACCAACCCGACCTCTTCTCCGAAAAAGCTCGATGTTCTGTTGCAGATTCCCCAGGGGGCATTCCCGGTCCTCAACGGACAATACACCCGCAGCGTGCATACGGCATTGGCACCGTACAACACGCAGACGATCGAGTACCACTTCTACTTCCCGTCGTCCGGGGAGTTCACGCACTACCCGGTGCAGGTGGCGGAGCAGGAAAAGGTGCTCGCCTTCGCCCCTCCGTTCGCCTTCCATGTCGTCAACGAGCTGACGAACATCGACAAGGAATCGTGGGACTACATCTCGCAGCACGGCACCGATGAGGACGTGATGACGTTCCTCAAGCAGACCAACGTGTTGCGGATCGACCTGAGCCGCATCGCATTCCGGATGAAAGACAGGGCGTTCTTTGGCCGGGTCGTCGCCCTGCTGGAACAGCGGCACGCCTTTGACGCCACGCTCTGGTCCTACGGCGTCATGCACAACGAGGTCGCTGCGATTCGCGAGTTCCTAAAGCATCAGGACGGATTCGTGCAGCAGTGCGGCAATCTGATCGTCAGCCCGCTGCTGACGATCGACCCCGTGGCCCTACGCACCTATCAGCACCTTGACTACAAACCTCTAGTCAATTCCCGCGTCGCCCAACTGGGACGCAACCGCCAGATCCTCAACAACCGGTTCCTCGGTCAGTATCAGCAGTTGCTGAAGCTGCTCAGCTACCGGCGGTCGCTGAACGAT
Source organism: Planctomycetota bacterium (assembly GCA_043734065.1). GTDB lineage: Bacteria > Planctomycetota > Planctomycetia > Planctomycetales > Planctomycetaceae > TH-plancto1. The sequence goes on along the minus strand of JAYTFV010000471.1, from coordinate 1,589 downwards.
GAGGAGCTGATGGCCGTCACGTACTACCTGCTGCTGCAGGACCGCGTCGAGGAGGCGCTCGCTTTGTTCGGTAAGGTCAATCCGGAGCGGCTCGCCACGCGGTTGCAGTACGATTACTTCACGGCCTACCTAGACTTCTCCCAGGAGAAGCCGCAGCACGCGCTGGAGATTGCCGCCAAGTACGCGGACCATCCCGTCGACCGCTGGCGGAATGCCTTTGCGAACATCACCAACCAAGCCAATGAGATCTCGCACCCGGAGGCCAAGGTCGCCGACGTGGAGGACCGCAATCAGGTCCAGGCCGGTCTGGCCGCCACCGCCCCGAGCTTCGACTTCACGGTCGATGCACGTCAGGTGAAGCTCAACTTCCAAAACGTGAAGCAGTTGCAGGTCAACTACTACCTGATGGATATCGAACTGCTCTTCAGCCGCAATCCCTTCGTGCAGCAGCACTCGCGGCAGTTCTCGTACATCCTGCCGAATGCGTCCGAGACGATCGTCCTCCCGGCGAATCAGCGGACCCACGAGTTCGCGATTCCGGAGAAGCTCGCCAACAGCAACGTACTGGTCGAAGTGACCGGCGAGGGGCTGGCTAAGTCGCAGGCGTACTACTCGAACGCCCTCGCGGTGCAGACCATCGAGTCTTATGGCCAGGTCCGCGTCACGCACGGGAAGGACGCCTTGCCGCTGCCGAAGGTCTACGTCAAAGCCTATGCCCGGATGCAGGACGGCAGCGTGCGGTTTTACAAGGACGGCTACACCGACCTGCGCGGGCGATTCGACTACACCTCGCTGAACACGAATGAACTCGACGCGGTCGAGCGGTTCTCGCTGCTGATCCTCAGCGATGAACACGGAGCCGTCGTCCGCGAAGCCAGGCCGCCCAAACGCTGATCGTCCCCGCAACTCAGAAGGCATCCCGGTTGGCCAGGAGCAACTCGAATGCATCGTCTTCGAACCCTCCCCCTCCACCTCCTCTTTCTCTTTCTCTTTCTCGAAAAGCTGGTTCGCTTTGAATCATGTGAGAGCATGGCGATCCGCGTTCGACCACCGCATCGGCGGCTACGATCCGCGATTGAGGATCATGTCGGAAGTGTGCCAACTCCAGATACAGGCATGCTGATTGAGAATGGAATGGCCATCCCGAAAGTCATCAAGGAGTTCGAAATCAGGGTTGGTTCCGGTTCGCGGTCCCAAACGGTGTTTTAAATCTTTGGGCCGTTTTGGGAGAGACAGAGAGATTTCGAAGACCAAAACTCGCAGGAGCGGTTTGAAATATCGAAATCGGGGCGTTTCGTGGGACAGCAGAGAGGTCTCGGTCTGAGAGCCCGTCGTCGCAACATCTGGCGGGAATGGCGGATACGACGCCACCTTGAATCGATACCAAAACACCCCGCTGAGTGAACCCGTGGGTCACTGGGAGTTCGAAAAAGTGAAACAGTGAAGGCGGTGGGATTCGAACCCACGACCTTCGGTTTGGGACACTCAAAGGCTTAACCTGGGCTTCGCCCACACCCCAGAGGTTTTGGTGTGCGTCGGTGGGAGTGCTTGAAAAACACGGCGTGTCTCGGGACGATGGAGTTGTTCAC
>JAYTFV010000470.1:0-10486 GCA_043734065.1 Planctomycetota bacterium | reverse complement strand
AGATGGCGGCTGTGTGCCTTCGAAAGATCGAAGGCAGCACTCCTTGCGGCATCTCCTGAAGGTGCATGGATGAACCACTTCCGAGTGACCCGTTTCCGTCTCCGGACCCTGCTCCGGCAGTCGCTGCGCGCTGCAGCCCTGCTGGTGTTGGTGCTGAGCACTTCCGTCAGCCAGGCCCAGACAACGCCCGACACGGTGTTTGAGCCAGCTCCGGGATCCACTCCGGCCCAGGCGAGCGCATCTGCCACCGGGTTTCCACAGAGTCACATCTCCGGCCCCCCGCGTCCGGACGACTCCGGTGTCGGCGGATTCGGCGTTCTCGGGCGATTTGGCCACATCGCTGGCGAAACGATCGAACGCAACCAGTCGATCACTTATGTCGATATGTCGCCCTACATGTTCGCCGAGAATACGTACCTGTTTGGGGACGGTCGGCTGTTCCTCACGAATCAGGGGCAAATGGGCGGCAGTGCGGGCTTGGGCATGCGCCAGTATTTCCCGCGCAATGACTTCATCCTCGGGGCCTCTGGCTGGTACGACCGGGACGATTCCCGGAATGCTCCCTTCCAACAACTCGGCCTCTCCTTGGAATTTTTCTCCCAGTGGATGGACATTCGGTCCAACTACTACTGGGGCATCGGGAAAACGATCCAAGATCTCAAGACTTCCATCTCTCCGGGATCGGCTGCGTTTTCTGGGAATCAGATCACCTTCAGTACGCAGACATCTCTGGCCACCAGTACGGACATGGTGGACCTGATGTTCACCGTCCCGATCGCGGGCGAAATCGCCCAGTCGATGAACCTGGAGGCCACAGCGGGCTGGTATCAAGTCTTTACCCCCGGCCTCGATTTCAAGAACATCAATGGATACAAGCTGCGGCTGGACGGGGATTTCCTCGACCGCGTGCTGCATTTGTACACCGAACTGTCGGTGGACCCGTACTTCGGGACCAACCTGGTGGCGGCTGCGGATGTCAACTACTGGCATCACCTGCAGTCTCGACCGCGCTTTGGAGCCAGCCAGTACAACCGGCTGGCCCAATGGGTACGCAGGAATCGCAATGTGATCACGCGCAGTTCCACCCAGATCAATGCGCCTCAGGCCGCCATCAACCCGCTGACCGGGCAGCCGTACTTTGTGAATCACGTTCGCAATCTGCTGAACCCCACTCTGGCGTTGCCGAACTTCCCGGCCCCCACGGGCACGGGAGCGTTGCAGTCGCCGTTCCAGTACATCCCCGAGGCCCAGGCTTCGGGCAACTCCGACCTGATCTTTGTGCATGCGGACAGCGTGTTTGACAATCGTCCGCCGCTGGTCCTGAAGAACGGCGAATTGGTGATCGGCGAAGGCGTCAACGTCTCGATCCCGGTGCAGGGAGGACTCCTGTTGCCGCTGCCGCGAGCCACCAATGGCATCAACCGTCCCCTGATCGAGAATACGGTGGGCACCGCCGTGAAGCTGGCGAACGACAATGTGTTCGCCGGGTTTGATATCAACAACACGACGGGAACGGCGATCCTCGCCAGCGGATCCAACAATGGCTCCCTCAGTGAACTCCGTATCGATGGGACCACCGGAGGGGTCACGTCACACGGGATCGAATTCCAGAACTCCACGGGTCAATTCCAGTTGCAGAATGTGGACATCTCGAACACGGAAGGGAATGCCTTCTTTGTCGACGGGGGAAACGCCTCGATCGTCTACAGCTCGGGGACGATCACGAACACGAATGGAGTCTCTGGCTTTGCGGTGCTCGTGCAGAACAACTCGGGGGGGAGCGTGAACATGGCGGGCACCACGGTGAACGACACCGGGGGTGACGGCGTGCGGGTGTTCCAGTCCGGCGGGGCCACGACACTGGGCACCCTGAATCTGACGGACACCACGGGGGATGCAATTCACATTGAGAATGTCTTCGGATCAGTCTCGCTCTTCCAGGATGTCAACATTACCAATCCGACGGGTGACGGAATATTCATCCAGAACTTGTCCGGCACATTCTCGGCCTTGAATCCCATCATCATCAACAACCGCAATGGGGTCGGGATCAACCTGCTGGACATTCCCAGCACGGGAACGGTCTCCTTCTCGAATTCCATCACGATGGGAACACCGGGGGCGGGGGCCGGAGCCACCGATCATGGCATTAACTTCCAGAGGAACGCAGGCCAGGCCGTCTTTAGCGGCATCACCATCAATGGCAGCAACGCTGCGGGAATCAATATCGGGGGACTCGTGACCGATGCGAACACCGGGAAATTCCTCGTGACAGGACAAACGGACATCATCGGGGATGCGGTCACCGGGATTACGGGGGCTGGCATTCAATTGCTCAACGACAGTTCCACGGTCACGTTTAACGGGATCACCATCGGGAACCGGAGCAATTTCGGCATCGAGGTCTTCAATCATTCGGGGTCCACGAACTTTGCGGGCCTGACGACGATTCGCAACGAACTTTTCAGGGGGATCTCTGCGGTCGATGTCCGGAACTCCTCAGGAACCATTGGCTTTGGCACGGTGAATGCCCTGGCCACGCGGGGGCCAAACCCCGGTGTCAACATCACGACCAACACCGGCCCCGTCAGCTTCAAGGGTCTGAGCGTGGCGAGTTCCCTCACGACTGCCCTCAACATCCAAAACAACGCCAGTGTCAGCATTCTGTCGGGACGCTTGAACGCCACCGGGGCGCGGGCCGTCACCATGATCGACAATGCGGCATTCGGTGTCCTGTTCGATTCTGTCAGCGGTACCGCTTCCGACTACGGCATCTTCGTCAGCAATAACATTGCACTGCTCGATCATCCCGGCTCGTTCACGGTCGTCGGAGACGGCTCAACGCTGGGCACTGGCGGAACCATCACCGGGGAGACCATCTCCGGGGCGTCGTTCACGAATGTCAATAGCGTCGATCTGGAATACATGAGCATCCTGGGCAATACCACGGGCGTCGACACCACCCAGGTCAACACACTCACTTTGTTCGGAGATCAGGTCACCGGCAGCGGGGTTCTTGGCTTCGGTCTGGACGCCTTCGATACGGTCAACACTCTGATCCAGCAGTGCTTGTTTACCAACAACGCCGGATTCAACCAGGTCCGCATTCAGGAGAGCCTGCTGCGGAATTCCACCAACGTCGTCAGTGGATTCCCGGGATATCAAATCACCCTCCGCAACAACGTCTTCACCGATGCTGTGGCGGCTGCAAACGTGGGGTTGGGCGACATGATCTCGATCAGTTCGCTGGCGTCCGCCAATGGCTCCTCCCTGAGCATGCTGGTGGATGGCAATGGCCGCACCACAGCGGGCGGCTTCGTGGGCTTCAGTTCCAACCGTTCTGCGGGAACCGCAGTCATCAACACCACCTGGGATGGAGCGGTCTCGGCGACCTACCAGAACAACAACATCCGCCTGTCGGCACTCGGAGGACAGATCGGGATGGAACTCGTGACCACCAATGCCAACTTCACGAACAATGTCGTCTACTCCGGAAACGTGTTTGACGACGGACTGGGGGCAGCTGACACCGGTCTGCTGTTCGACTTCACGGGATCCACGAACCTGTCGATCGTCAACAACTTTGGTGTGGATGTCAACAACAACCCCGTGGTGGCCGGGTTTACGATGGGTGGAGTGGGGATCATCGTCAATGACCGGGCGATCGACCTCGCGTTCCGTTCCTCGAACAACAGCATCGACATCTCCCGCAACCAGATTACCTTCAACAGCATTGATGGCGAAGGCGTTCTCTTTGAAACCATCAGCGGGCCGTCCTCGGTCAACATGGATGGGAACCAGATCATCATGTTTGACGATGCCCTGCTTCCCAACGAACTGGCCATCGATTTCCTGAATGTCACCGGCAACATCACGCTGTCCAGTGCTCAGAACCAGAACAATGTGATTCTGCCCGCGAACGGGACGACGACCAGACCGCTGACGATTCCGCCGGGCACGTCCACCGGGGGCTTCCTGATCAACGGAACCTTCATCGATCCCCCATAAGATTCTCGAACGGGAGACGGCCATCCACACAGGCCAGTGGATGGTCTGATCTCGCAGTCTCCCCAGGCCGCGAGATCAGCGCGTGGGACAACCGGTCACGTGGGACGAATGCGGGATGATGCTTCGCCACGTCATCTCCGTCGCCGATCATCTGGCCAGGTTCAGTCCTCGTCGGGAGCTTCGTCATCCGGCGGGTACGGCAAGGCTTGTCCTTCCAGGGTCGCCAGCGCATTGTGCGCGGCCCGTTGCTCAGCCGCCTTCTTACTCGGACCCCAGGCTCCCGGAAAGGCTTGCCCGTGAATCACAGCCGAAATCTGAAAACACTTCGAGTGATCCGGTCCCTTCTGATCCAACACGGAATACACCGGCGTCTGCCCGTGGTGTTTCTGTGAAAAATGTTGCAGCAGACTCTTGAAGTTGACCCCCGTCTCTGACATCGCCGCCGAGTCGATCTTGTCCGCCAGTTTGCTGCGGATCACGGTCCGGGCCGCTTCATAACCTCCGTCGAGGTAGATCCCTCCGAACAGGGCTTCCAGCAGCGCCGACATGATCGAACCCGGTGTTCGCGCCGTCGACGAGACCCCGCGACCCACGACCAGAAACCGCTCCAAGTCCAGCTCCCGCGCAATCAACGCACAGGTCATCCGGCTCACCACGATCGACTTGATACGCGTCAGCTCCCCCTCATCCGAAGTCGGGAACTGCTCAAACAACAGCTCGCAAACCACAGCCCCCATGATCGAATCCCCCAGGAATTCGAGTCGCTCGTTCGATTCCAGCCGGGTTTTGGAGGCCGACGCATGGGTCAGGCACCAGCGCAGCAAAGCCTTGTCGCGGAACTCATAGCCGAGTGCCGCTTCGCAAGCTGCGAGATCCTCCCCGTCACAGGGGGCGACATCATCGGAAGTTGTGATCGAGGGGACTGATCCCACACCGGATCCTGTTCATGCAGCGAACACACGAGACAATGGGGCACACCTCTATCATAGTCGCTCCGGGAAATCCTGCGAGTGGAGGCTGCCCGATGACCCCGTTCGCGAGGAATCACTCGCTGAATCCCTCTCTCTGAGGCACCAGGCGGGAAAAAGTCTACCAGATTTTCGTAGCTGCGTTCGCCAGAACGCGGGCGGCCGGCACTCTGGCGAGTGCAGTTACGGGAGTTTATTTCCGACCTGTTGCGGGAAAAAGCAAAACCCCGGTCGTACGACGACCGGGGTCTGTTCTGCACGTCAGACGTGCAGAAGCGCGGAGGGCCATCCCACACGACGGGATGCGTCGCTGGAAATTGTTCATGGGAACGGTGAGGTCCGGGCATCGCTGTTCGCAAAGCCGAAACACAACCGCCACCCGTGAGTACGAACTCGAATTCGGTCAATCTACAGGATGACCAGAATTTCCTGACGACATTCTGGCACAACGCTCCGTGTCGTGAGTCACGACATTGAGCGTCGTGCTACATTCGACAGTCGCGCTCTCTTCGCTACTTCGCGTGCTTCGGGTTCCACCCACCCATCCGTTCCCACCGACCACAGTCCTTGCCGGTTGACGAAAACCATCACCTCCCGACCTCAGTCGCGCAGGCAGGCGAGCAGACTATAGAGGCGGGGGCGAGAGGATCGCCCCACGGTCGGATTGCGCATGTGGTGCTGCCAAGGAGGGCAGAATGGAGTGAAAGGCGATTTCCGATGGCGACGACAACAGTCGGCCATGCGGATGTCGCAGTGAGTCCATGATCGACTACCAGCGTCTGAGAAATGACGTGCTGGCGCTGGGGTGCCTCGCCCTCTCGGTCTTCTTGGCCCTCAGCCTCGGCAGCTACGACCCGGCGGACCCGCCGGCGTCGCTGGTGTTCCCTGCGCATCAAACGATTGCCAATCTCGCAGGACAGCCGGGGGCGATCACCGCGACCGGGCTATTCTCGGTACTCGGCGAGGCGGCTTGGTTCCTTGTGGTGTTACTTGTTTTGGCCGATCTGCGTCTCTTCCGCCGCGTGCCGACGCCCGATCCCGGCCTGCGAATGGTCGGCGGGATGTTGCTCATCGCGGCTCTGGCGCTCACCTTGCAATTGCTGATTCCGACCTGGGGGCATGGTCCGGTGATTGGGAGTGGCGGCTGGCTCGGGGCGTGGTCGGGAGCGGTGGTCGAACGCCACTTCTCATTGACCGGCGGGTTGATCGTGGTCGGCACGCTCAGCGTGGCGGGGCTGCTATTGGCGTTGGACAATGTGATCTCGCAGTGGTGCGTGGTCGGGCTCTTGTTGCCGTTCCGCGTGGTGCTGTGGCCGTTGCGAGTCTGCACGCGGCGGTATGACGACTCCGTCGTCGAGGTCGCCCCGCCGAAGCCGCACGCACCGACTCCAGTCCATCGAGCAATCCCGGTCCACGCCCCGCCGCTGTCCGCCCCCGCTCCGGCAACTCCGAGTCTCATCGAGCGCGTGGCCGCCCTGGTGACCACTCCGATTCCGCCACCTGCGGAATTCAAGGTCAACCTCCCGCTCGGCTCGCGGGTCAAACCGGCCCGCGCCGCCGCGAGTCCGAACGCCAACGAGCCGCGTCCGGCACACCGCCTGCCGGGCACGAACCTCTTGGAGAACGCCGAGGAGTTCCCGTTCGAGAAACTGGCTGCCAAGGCTCAGCAGAACGCCGCCACGTTGGAGAAGACGTTTGAGCAATTCGGCCTCAAAGTGAAAGTCACCGAGATCGACACCGGTCCGGTGGTGACCCTGTTCGAGATCGACCTCGAGCCGGGCCTCAAGGTCGCCAAGGTCATCAGCCTGCAAGACGACCTGGCCATCGCCCTCCGCGTCCCTGCCGTGCGCGTGGTCTCGCCAATTCCCGGCAAGAACACGGTCGGCGTCGAAGTCCCGAATGACATTCGCGTGATGGTCCGCTTGAAGGAGCTGATCGAGGCCACCGGTCCGGAACTCGACAAGCTGCGCATCCCGATGTTCCTGGGTAAGGACGTGAGCGGGAACTCGCTGGTGGTCGACATGGCGAAGATGCCGCATCTGCTCATCGCCGGTCGAACCGGCACCGGGAAGAGCGTGTGCCTGAACACGCTCATCGTGTCGATGCTGATGACGCGCACGCCGGATGAAGTGCGAATGATCATGATCGACCCCAAGATGGTCGAGCTGAGTCCATTCACCAAGCTGCCGCACTTGATGCACCCGGTCATCACCGACATGAAGAAGGCGGAAGCCGTCCTCGCCTGGGCCGTCGACAAGATGGAAGAGCGCTACGACCTGTTGGCCCGAGTCGGGGTGCGGCACCTCGACAGCTACAACAAACTCGGCAAGGAAGCGGTCCTCGAACGGCTCGACATCGATCCCGACACTTATGATGCGGAGGCGATCCCCGAGAAGTTGCCGTACATCGTGATCATTGCCGACGAAATGGCCGACATGATCATGACCAGCGGCAAGGATGTGGAAGCCCATATCATTCGGCTGGCTCAGAAGTCTCGCGCAGTCGGCATTCACCTGATCCTCGCCACGCAGAAGCCGACGGTCGATGTCATCACCGGCCTGATTAAGTCCAACCTCCCGGCACGTATCGCGTTCACGGTTGCCAGCAAAACCGACAGCCGTGTCGTCCTCGACGAGAACGGGGCGGAGAAGCTGCTGGGTCACGGGGACATGCTATTCCTCGCTCCGGGGACCAGCACGCTCTCGCGAGCGCAGGGAACCTATATCAGTGAAGAGGAAGTCAACGCCGTTATCGACTTCTTCAGCGACCAACCGACCCAATACTCCGCCGAAATCGCCGAAGCCACCGCAGCCGCCGCGAAGAAGGACAAGGACAAAGACGCCAGCCCGGCGGATGTCTCGCGCCATCAGGATCCCGTGTACCAGCGAGCCTGCGAGGTCGTGATCGGCGAAGGCCGGGGCAGCGTGTCGCTGTTGCAGCGTTCACTGGGCATCGGCTACGGCCGCGCAGCCCGGATGATCGACTGGATGGCCGAGGACGGGGTCGTCGGCGACTACAACGGAGCCAAGTGCCGCGAGGTGATCTGCACGCTCGACGACTGGCACGACCGCCAAAATGGGGTAGTCGGCGTCCGGGACGATGACGACGACGACGACTGATTGTGGTACGACGCTCCGCGTCGTGAGTCACGACGCGGAGCGTCGTGCTACATTTCTTTCCCCGAATTCACATGATCCGCCCCGGTCTGTTCTGCGTTCCTCCTGGTGTCGTCCCCCTCCCCTGGAGAGACCCCCACCATGTCACTACTCATTCAAATCACGATCGGAATCGCGGCCAGTCTGGTCTTCGGCTGGCTGATCCTCTCGCACGCCTCGCCGCCGGAAGCCTGCGTGGCGTCTCAGGATGATGTCATCGACCCCAAGAATGCGTATCAGATGGGCTACCTCGTCGGCATGACCGGCGGCGAAGTGACCGATGTGTCCGTGGTCCGCGACGCTGTGGACTGCTTTGAGCAGACCCACGGCTACAAGCCGACGCTCCGCGATGCGGAACTGGTCGTGGGGCTGATGCACGCCGAGCGTTAAACGGTTTGCGGGTCAGGCCGATTGCATGTTTTCGCCGTTTCCGTGACGATACAGCCTGAATTCCAGTCGCAGAACATCTCGATCGGGAGTTCCGCGTCGATTCACGGAGGTTGTTCCATGCGTCCTGTCCCCGCTCTTGCTCTCCTGCTCCTCGTCCTGTCCGGTTGCTCGGACACGCCTGCGACACCCAGGCCCAAGCGACCGGAATTGCCCGCTGCGGAAGCACCCGTCATGGAGCCGCCCGATGGTCAATCCGAGCCGATCCTGGTGCCCGCTCCCGCTGGGAACCCGGCCCCCAGCGAGCCCGCCGCAGCGACCTCGACGAGTGAACTGAAGATCGACATCCTCGATTGGGATCAGACGCAGGCCATCGTGAAGGATCATCCTGGCAAGGTTGTGGTCTTCGACCTGTGGTCGACGGATTGTCCGCCGTGTGTTCGGGAACTGCCCGGGTTGGTCGCGTTGCAGGAGAAGTATCCAGACTCGGTGGCCTGCGTGTCGGTGTGCCTGGACTATGATGGCGACCTGGACATCCCGCCCTCCCTGATCGAGCCGGACATCCGCGCTGTCCTGGAGAAAGTGCAGGCCCACAAGGTCCGCAATGTCCTCCTGAAAACAGCCGCCGAGGATCTGTTCATGATGATCGAACATCAGTCGATGCCCATCGTTTACATCTTTGACCAGACGGGAGAGCGTGTGGTGATGTTCCCCGACCGCCAGGATCCGGTCGAGTTCACTTATGCCCAGGACATCATCCCCGCGGTAGAGAGGCTCGTCTTGAACGTGCGCTGAGCGACGCTCCGCTTCGAAGACTTCGCGTCGCGGCTAAACGGTTCTGAGTTGTCGTTGCACCTGCCGACAGAACACATCCAGTACCCCCTGTGGGTCGACATGCGTGAGCACGTCGATGTTCTGCTGCCAACTGGCAATTCCCCGCCGGTCGAAGACCGTCATGCCGCGGGTCAGTTCGCCACACAGTTCGACATCGACCGCCCCGGACTCCTGCTTGAAGAGCTCCGGATGAGTGACAGCGGCCAGGGCAACGACCTCGGGCAGGGTGATGCCCTCCGTCCCGAGATGCTGCCGGGCCGCCCGCAAGGCGAACGGGATCGTCCAGGCCAGGATCTGGCCGAAGCGGGTTTCCGCTCCGGGATTGAGCCGCTGGAACTGATCGAATGTCAGCACCACTTTCTGCGTCACGTCCAAGGGGACCAGCGTCTTCGTGCAGGGCTGCCGCAGCACATGCCGGGCCGCTTCGGGGTCGGCCTGGATGTTGAATTCCGCCGTCGGCGTCACATCTCCGGGACTGGCATAGGCGCCCGCTTGACAGACCAGCGACTGCAACTCCGACAGGAACGGCGGGTAGATCTCCGACGCTCGAAACACATTCGTCAGCGGCCCCAGAGTCAACAGCGTCACCTCGGACGGGTGGCTCCGCACCAGATCGATCATCACCTTGGCGGAGTCGTGCCGCTGGTGCAGCTGCACATCGAGTACCGGAAAGTCGCCGAGTCCGTGGGCTCCATGAAACGCCGTGGGAGGTGGCAAATCAATACCCGACCAAGTGGCCATCGACCCGTCCGAGACTCCAAAACGCGGCCAGCGTGGAGGATCGAGCAACGAAATCAAGGCCAGCAGATTGCGAGTTGCCTGCTCCCCGGAAACGCTCCCCGCCGCCGCAGTCACCGCCAGTAAATCCAGCGTCGGGTCACAGGCCGCGAGAATCACCGCCAGCGCATCCCCGATTCCCGGATCGGCGTCAATGATCAGTTTGCGAGCCACAGTTTCCTCGTCGGGACAACGTCTGAAATGAGACTGGCTCCACTATCCCCGAGGCAGCGCTGCAAGTCAAATAGAATCCCGTTTAGGAACTGGCCCGAAACAACATCCCGAAAGTCATGAAGAGGATTCACCGCCGAGGGCGCGGAGGATCGCAGAGGTCCGAGAGATCTCCGGGAATTCCCC
>JAYTFV010000469.1:0-2570 GCA_043734065.1 Planctomycetota bacterium | reverse complement strand
TCCAGGCCAGCCTCTGTCGTAGGGTATTCCTGGACGATCGCTTGCAACTGTTTGATCGCGGCCTTGAGGTTGTTCGGGGATTTGGCGGCCGACTGCTGGGCGCGGGTGAGGAGTTTTTGCGCGGCTTGTTCCTTCTTGACCTCGTCATTCTTGCCCAACTCAGTGATCCGGGTGGCGACATCTTCGGGGATCGCGTAACCCTTGAAGCGAATCGGAATGACAGAGAACCCCTTGAAGGCTTCCCAGTGTTTCCCCTCATCGAGCTGCTTCTGGGCCGCAGCGACCCGGGCGGTGAGGTGATCCATGACGACCGTGTTCAGCTTTTGGGCGACTTCGAGTTGTGGGCCTTTGCCAGCCAGTCCGCGCGTGATGGCCTTGGCGGCATCGGGGTAGCTGCCAAACTCGATCGCCAGCCATGCGGGCCGCAAGTTGGCGGGGATGTCGGTGGGATCGACCTTCCATTTCGCCGAGGTGGCCGCTTCGGTCGCGGAACCGCCGATGTCGTTGTACCTTCCGCTCTTGAAGCTTCCATCGGGCAGCAACATCTCGACCTGTGCAATGTTCTGGAGCGAGATCTCAAACCCGAACTGCTTCTCGAACGACCGGTCCCAGTCATTGATCGCGACCCAATTGACCTTTTGGGTGCGGAGGTACGCTTCAATCTCGGGTCGCGAGGTGCCGGAATTCACCGCCACAAACAGCACCGGCTTCCCCTCGAACTTGGCCGAGGCTTCCAGAACCCCGGGCCACTTCCCGGCACACGTGGGGCAGGTCTCCTCAAAGAAGTAGAAGACAGTGGCCTTGCCCGCCAGCATCTCCTTCGTCAGCGGCGGAGAGTTGATCCAGCGATCCGGGTCGGTTGGGAGTTCCTGGGCCGAAGCGGGGGTGGGGGTCCACCACAGACTCAGCACGGTGAGCGTGATGCAGGCAATGCGGAAGTACATGGATCAGACCCGAGAGAAGTTTTGAAGGGAAAGTGCGTCCCGGCCACAGCGTCGGTGTCAGCTTAGCCAGAGTATGGCGGTTTCAACAATCCTCGCGGGAAGAAACGGGGGTCACGGGGGGCGGCGTCTCCAACGTCGGTGGCGAACACCCACCGGGAGGGCGAGGCTGATCGGGAGGGCGAGGCTCCTGCCGAGCCGCTGGTGCCAGACAACGTCCACCCTCGCTCGCGGCTCCGCAGGAGCGTCGCCCTCCCGCCGCATCGCCCGCTAGGATCCTTTCCGGTGGTATCGCTGAACTCTCCACTGGCGATGGGCTGCAATCCCTTCGGGATATTTGCCAATCCGCTCACGAAATCGATTTTCTCTTGCAATTTTCTGCTGGTTTGTGCGTCAATACGTCTGTCACAGGGGGCCTTCACCAATTTTCAGGAGAATCAACATGTTGCGTCTGGCCAGTTGGGTGGTGCTTGTCGTTGCAGGACTATTCGCGGGTTCAGTGTGCCGTGCGGAGGACGGCGAGTTGCTCCCGATTGGAGAGGGCTATACGGAAACCTTCGATGGAGTTCTCCCGATTCAAGGAACCCTGCTGGGCTCCGGTGTCCCGACGACACCGGCTCGACTCACCACCGGCGAGCTGGCCCCAACACCCGGTTCTGAACCGGAATTGACGATTCGCGTCATCGACGGCGGTCGGATGACCTCCGGTCGACTTCGAACCGAACGGTCTGCTTACGGTACTGACCCGGTCTACTCCGTTTACGGAAGCAGTAGTCCCCTCCAAAACGCCAATGCCCAGCGGCAACAACTGATCCAGTCACTCCAAGCTCTCCAAGACGCCTACTGCCGCAACGCCCAGCTCGACGAGGCTTGTGCCGTCCGCGAGATGATCCGCCAGATCAAGAACCAGGCCGAAGCAGCTGGCTCCCTTCCCGAACCGGTGGTCACACCGCCGCCCGGTGCCGTCGAAAGCCCCTATGCCTACGACCTGCGGGGCCAGAACGGCAAGACCTTCTACCGCAAGGTCACTGGCTCCGTGGACGGTTACGTCTGGGGCGGTGAGAACAATGTCTACACCGACGATTCCATCCTCGCGACCGCAGCTGTCCATGCCGGTGTGCTGAAGGCCGGTGAGACCGCGATGGTCCGGTTCACGATCCTCGCCGGAAAGGACTCGTACGATGGTAGCACTCGGAATGGCGTCACGACGCGACCGTACCAAAGCTTCGGCGGCAGTGTCTGCATCGAGGGAGCTGCCCAGGAAATCAACAGCGTCTACGATATGCGGGGCCAGGACAAGCCCCCGTTCGCCGTTTATGTCGTCGGCAGCCAGACCGGCACGGTCTACGGCACTGGCTCCTACACCGACGATTCCTCGATCGGCACCGCAGCGGTGCATGCGGGACTGCTCAAAGATGGCGAGGCCGGGTTTGTGATGGTGACGCTGGAAGGCGGCAAGCCCTCATACGACGCCAGCACCCAGAACGGCGTGACGACCTGGTCGTATGCCAGTTGGGGCGGCGGGTTCCGGCTCTCGGCGTTTGGGGCAGCAAACGACAGTCAATTGCCGAAATGACCTCGGTCCCAAGCTCCGCTGGAGACCGCATCTCCCCGAAGCTCTGCTTCGCC
>JAYTFV010000468.1:0-4054 GCA_043734065.1 Planctomycetota bacterium | reverse complement strand
CCCCTCCGCCTATGGTCGGCAGCAAACGATCCCGAACCCCGCCCCTGATGGGCAACCACCAGAAGTGCTGGCTCTGGGGGCGGCACTCTGTGGTGGAACTGCTGCGAGCGGACCGTTGGCATCCACTGGAAATTGGGATGGGGACTGACCTGCCCGTGGCGATCATGCGCGAGGTGCGGGCCTGGGCCCAGCGCCACAATTGCCCGGTCGAGTCCTGGACCGCTGATGAGATCGAAGACCGTTGCCGGGCGAGCGATCACCAGGGGCTCATCGCCCGCATGCCGGAGTTCCCCTATCTCTCCGTCGATGAACTGCTGAGCATCGAGGCCACGCCGAGTGTCGTCCTTCGCTCCGCGAAAGAACGTTCTTTCGCGGAGCGAAAGACGACAACACAGGCGGAGCGAAAGACGACAACACAGGCGGAGCGAAAGACGACAACACAGGCGGAGCGAAAGGCGACAACACAGGCTGAGCGAAAGGCGACACTCCCCGCGAATGCGTGGTGCGTCCTGCTGGATGGCATCCAAGACCCGTTTAACTTCGGGGCGATCCTCCGCTCCGCTGAGGTCTTGGGAGCCCATGCCGCCTTCGTCGGCGGCGACCAGCAGTGCAGCGTCTCCGCTCAGGTCGTCCGCAGCTCTGCTGGCGCGGTGCTGCATCTCCCCCTGGCGCGCGGGGACTCAATCATTGAGATCGCGAAGTCGCTCCAGGCGAGCGGGTTCCAACTCTGCGGAGCCTCCGAGAAAGCGACGCAAGCCCCGAGCGAGGTCGACTTCCGCCAGTCGACCTGCCTCATCATCGGCAACGAAGGCCGCGGCATTTCGCCGGAGCTACTGGCCCTCTGCGACCAGACCGTGGCGATTCCACAGATGGGTCAAGTCGGGTCGCTCAACGCCGCCGTCGCTGCGGGGATCCTCTGTTACGAAATCGGTCGCCAGCGCTGCTCATCCCCGTAGGCGATGTCGCTCCGCGACTCGCATTCCTCCATAGTGTGGGCTGCACACGCGGGCAAAATACCGTTTCGGCGAGCGAACACAGAAAGCTGACCGGGTAGGACGGCCTTTCCTGGCCGTCCAGTGGCGACTCTCGACAGGAGACGGCCTGGAAAGGCCGTCTTATGGGGATCATATTTCTGACCGCTCCCCTTACTTGGGGGCCGGTTTGCGGCGCGAGCGACTCTTCGGGGCGCCGGGCTTCTCGGGAGTCGCCCCGTTTGCTCCCGCGTTGCCTGCTGCATCTCCCATCGGAGCCGCCGCTCCCATCGGAGCTGCCGCTGCCTCCGGAGCCGCTGCTCCCGGAGCGGCATGCGCCACCTTGTTCGGGTCGTTCGCCGTCGCCGCAGCCGAGGCAGCCGCCGAGGCACGCATGGCCTTCATCGATTCGGATTCTTCCGCGTTGGCAGCAGCATCCCCCGCCTGAGCCGCCGGAGTCGCCGGAGATCCGTGTGCCACCTGGGCTGGATCGGTTCCCGGGGGAGCCGCTGCGTGCATGGCCTTGGAGGGATCGCTCTGAGGGTTCCCTTCCTGCATCTGGGTGGCAATGTCGGCTTGATGCTGATCGTTGAGGGCGTTGATCTTGGTCTTCGATTTCTCGCCCGCATCGATGATGACTCCGGGAGCCGAAGTGATGTCGGTGATCGAGTTCCCGAACGTCGCCTTGCTCGCCTTGGCCGCGGCATCTGCGGCTGCCTTTTGCTGCGCTGCCACCATCTGTTCCAGAATGGGCATGTAAGGAGTGGCCATCGCCAGACCATCGGTCACAATCTGTCCGGAAAGAGTCATCGTGATATTGACCGTTGACCCACTGGAGGTGACCTGACTGCTGCTCAGCATCGTGTCGACGTGACCGAGCAGCTTCTTGAGTGATTCCTTGGGCAGCAAAGGATTGAACGGGGCATTGTCGAGAGCTGCGATCTGGGCTTGGACCTGTGACCTCTGATCGCTCATTTCTTTCTGGCCTTGCTCAACGGTCCCCTTGACCATGGAGGCTGTCATGTGGGAGCGAATTTGCAATTTGGCGTCGGTTCCAAATGTGATGCCGTAACTGACTCCATAAATTCCATCCGGATTCTGGTTTTCAGTTTGCGTTCCATTGGACGACTTTCGGAAGGAGGTAATCCCGAGTGCCTTGAGCTTCGTCGTATCCTTGGGTGCGGCCACGTAAATGAAACTCGCCTTGTGATCGGCGAACGCAAACCGCTTCGAGGCCGGGGCTGCTCCCTGGCCATCGATCGCTCCCCTGATTTCGGCATCGCTCCCCACGAGATAGGTCGTCGAGTCGACCGCATGCACCAGCACCTTGGGGTCCGTCGAGTTTACCAAGGCGTAGACGGTCTTCCCCTTGTGGTCTTCCTTGGCTAGCACGGTGGCAGGGGCCGACGCCAGTTTGGCTTCATCCACGGCGGTCTTGAGCCGGATCACCGCCACAAACTTCTTGGGCGTCTGCGGTGCCTGGCCTCCGGGAAATCCCATATTCCCCCCCGCCTGAAGGCTATCCACCAAACCGACCGTCATTGTATCGATGTCTTTGGCTTGAATATTCAGGCCCTGCAAAAACGCCGTGGCTGGATCGGCCCCCCCGTTGCCTGGCATCGGCGGCTGGTTCATCAGCTTCGACAGGGTCGGATGATCCATGATCGGCTTGAACATCGGAGCGGTCATCGAGTCGGCGACCCGCACCTGGATCGCTGCATCAATGTCCTCCGGCAGCCACTTCACCCAACTGGTCGACCCCATCCCGCTGAACAGGGACATCGCCCCATAGACGATCCCGGCCAGCAGCCCGATTCCCAGCACCGTGCCGCCCGCGATCATGGCGATCGGGGCGAACCCGCCGCCCTTGGATTTCTTCTTGCCCTTGCCCTTGCCCTTGGCACTCTTGGAATCGCCCTTGGACTTCCCCTTCGAGCGCGGAGCCTCGGCTTCTTCCTCTTCTTCTTCCGCGTCGTCCATCGCGCCGTAGTCGTCGTCCTGCGAGAGGAATTCGTCCTCCGGAGGCGCTTCCACCTGGAACGGCTTCTGGCACTTGGGGCAGGGAACCTTCTTCCCGACCAAGCTGTTGTTCTTGAGCTTAAGTCCCGCACCGCAATGCGGACAAGAGATGGCCAAGGGAGTGGACATGGGGAAACCCTGAAAGATAGAAAGCAGAACTGCCTAATTGTATATGCTACCGTGGGATCTGACCGCTGTAAATTGCATTTCAAGAATGTGGCATCGTGGTCCGACGCTCCGCGTCGACACGCATGATGCGGAGCGTCGTGCCACGATGGCGTCACTCCCAGCCATCGTCGTTAATCTCGCTGACATCAAACCCCAGCGAGCGGAGTGCCTCCCCCGCTGACTTCTGAACCCCGTCGTCCGCATCGTGTTCTAAAGCCGTCCTCAGCAGCAGCTCGGCGTTCTCGGGTCGCAGCTTGCCCAGGGCTTCGGCTGCTGCGGCTCGCACGCGGTTCTTGGCGTCAGACTGGAGAGAGCGGGCCACGAGGTCGTTCGCTCGGGGATCACCCAGATCGCCCAGAGCCTTGATCGCGGCCATGCGGGCCAGCCAGTCGGCGTCCTGCTCGGCCATGTGACTCAGCGGAGCCAAGGCCCGCGCATCGCGCGTCAGCCCCAGCACGCGAGCGGCGGGCGAACGCGAGAGCCGGACCTCATGGCTGAGCAGCTTGAGGAGAGCCTCGACCCCGTATTGCTGCACAGCGGGGATCATCCCCAGCAGCGACCGCTCGGCCCAATTGCGGACTGTATTGACCGGGTCGGTGAGCCCTCGCACGAGTGCCGAAATCGAGGCTGCATCGTGCTGTCCCCCGAGTCCTGCAGCGGCCATCGTGCGGTTGAAGGCACTCTCCGAGGCCAACATCGACAGCAGGCTGGCCGAGATTTCGGGCAGGGTGCATTGGCCAAGAGACTCCGCCGCGAGTTGACGCTCGGACTCCGACAACTCCGCTCGGGAGAAATGTTGAATGAGAGCCTGCACGACCGCCCTGTCGGAACTTCCGGTCGCGGCGGTGATCGCCGCGCGGCGGACCTCTTCGGACGGGGAGCGGAGGTCGGTGAGG
>JAYTFV010000467.1:0-4585 GCA_043734065.1 Planctomycetota bacterium | reverse complement strand
CGCCGGTTTACCGACGCCACACGTTCCTGGCGGGGCCGTTTTACACCACGACCTGATCCAGTGTTCGGCCTTCATTCTGACGGCCCTGGGTAGGTCCGTTCATGCCGCCACCGGCGGCACAAGAAATGGAGAACAACGATGCACACGACCAGCGACGACCAGTTCAACGACCTGCTCGACTTCGACCTGGACGACCAGCGGTTCGTCTTCTGGAACATCCTGCCCCCGGCCCCGCCCGACCGCCTTGCCGCGATCAAGGACTCCATCGTCGCCCGCACATGGGTGGGGCGGGTCGTCCTCGATGAACTCGGACGAGTGCTCTACGGCCACGACGAATACAGGGCGTTCCGGGCACTCGGCAAGCCGCCCCGGAACATACTTCAGGTCCGGGTGGGCGACCGCTTCAGCCGGGCCGAGGTCGAGGCGTTGATCCGCCTGTGGCGGTACTGCGACGGGGGCCTCGCCACCCGCGAGGAGCGGCAGGAGGCGATCCGACACCAGTTGCGGATCACCCCGGACTGGTCGAACCGGGAGATCGCCCGGCTCATCGGCGTGGACAAGAACACCGTGCAAGGTCAGCGATCCGAACTGGAGGAAACCGGTGAGATTCACCAGTTCCTCTTCCCCGGTGGCCGCGGCCAGACGAAGGGCCTCCCCATGGTAATCTCCCACAACCGCTCCGAGGCGAAGAAGAACGCACGCCTCCTCGCTGAAACACCAGACATTGAGCCGAAGGGCCACTCGCCACGCATGTTGAGGCAGAAGGTGGCCGACCAACGAAGGGCAGGCATGGCAAGCCTCGGAGCCGGCATGGTTTGCCCGGAAAACGTCCGGCTGTTTCACTGCGACTTCCGAGAACTCGACGCCCGGTTGCGTGAACTCGGCCACCAACCCGGCGACGTGTCCCTGTTCTGGACCGATCCGCCGTGGAACGCCTTGACCCTCGGGGTGTACCCGCACCTGGCCGAGTTCGCCGGGGCGTGGCTGAAGCCGGGCGGCGTCCTCGGCGTGTACCCCGGCACGGAGTTCGAGGACGAGGCGAAGGACATACTCCGGGAGAAGTTGGCCGGGTTCTCCAAGCCCCGGCGGCTCGTCGTGGTCAACAACGACGACGGCCACGGGCGGGTGATCGGCGGGTTCAAGGTGTGCCACCAGTCGATCCTGCTGTTCACGAAGGGTGAGCCGACACCGAGGCCGGTTCACTACGCCGACGTGCTCCGCACCGGCCGGGAGTCCAAGGAGTACCACGACTGGCAGCGGACGGAGGCCGAGACGACGCACTGGCTGAAGGCTCTAACCGAGCCGGGGGAACTGGTCGTTGATCCGTTCGGCGGCGGGTTCACGACCGCCGCCTGCTGCCTCCGGCTCGGCCTGCGGTGCGTCTCGTGCGACGTGGTTGAGCAGGTCGTGAACGTCGGGAAGTGCCGGCTCAAACAAGTCTGGGACGAGATGGAAGCCGCGAAGCGAAACTAAGTCTTATGTTCGGCACCGGTCGCCGGGTGGCCGGTGCCGCCTTCATTTGCCAGTTTGACACTCGTTGCGGGTCGTCCCAGCGACCCATTGTGGCAGTTTCGCCAGTGACAGGGCGGCGAAGCTCCTGGGACGGAACTACATCGGCGTGGACATCGGCCCGAAGGCCGTGGCGTAGGGCCGGGAATGGATCACCGAGCGGGGTCAGGCTGGTCGGTAGCGGGTGCGGCGGTTGACGACCTGCGGGACGCCACGGTCGTGGAACCACTTCAGCAGTGAGAAGTCGTTCGTCCGCACGAAGTCGTGGATCGTCAGCCCATCGACGGCCTTGATGAGTCGCTCCTTTTCTTCCCGCGGCAGGTTCGCTCGAAGGATCGCCCCGAACTCCGGGGCGTTCCCGTAGCCCGGATAGATGAGCGTCTTACCCAGCAGGTAGCCGCGGAGCCAGAGGGGCGTCTTCAAGGTCGCCAAAAAAGCCCGCGGCCTATACCCGGCGGCGAATCAGGTTAATCTCGTTCTTCACCTGGGACGAGTAGACGGACCAGTTGTACAAGGCCGCGTGATTCATGAGGGGCCGAAATGATTCATCGAGATACGAAAGGAACACTTGGCACCGCTCGACCCTTTCGTGCAGTGCGTCAACGGGATGCAGCCTACTCTGATAGTTTTTGTCGCAGATCGGCGTATCGACCACTACCCCATCGAGATAGGCGAATAGCCCCGCCAGTCGCTTGACGTGATATATGCCGATGCTCGTCGCCCGGAGCAACTCGGGCAGGAGATTGCCCGTCTCGACTGGCAGTCGGCCGGACGCCTCCAGCAACTTGCCGTTCACAGCCCTTGAAACTGCTGCTTCGATCTGCCGGGGCGTGTACCCCATCGGTTGAAGGCGTTCGTACAAGGTCGGCAGCGGGACGAACCCGGCTTCGATGCCGGCCCCGACCTGCGACTCGATCAAGGAAACAAGAAACCCCATAAGGAAGTGTTCGTTCCGGTCGGGTGCTGTCACGTCAAAAATGTTCGTCAGCGGTGACTGGATAGGGTCGTAGTAGATGGCGTTTTGGTAGAGGATCGCCCTGATGAATTCGTGCAGCGAGACAGTGTACTTGCCGCTCTCTTTGAAGATGTTCACGATCTTCTGAGTGTCAGCGTGCCCGCTCCCGAAGAAGTCTCGCACATAATCCAAGGCGACCCGCACGTTGCCGCCCGAGACATTATCCAGACACTCCGGGATTTCGTTCCGCTGTTCCATCGTCTCAACGAACGACCTGATAATAATGTCCAACGTGCCAAGCCGCATGTCCGTGCCGAGCGTCGGGATGGCGATTTCGCCGCTGGTCATCTTCCGGGCGAAGTTTAGCCGACGACGTACAACCTCATCAACCCGGGGCGGGGAAATGGTAAAAGCCTTCGGATGGTAGGCACTCAGCGTCCCCCGCCGAAGGGATCGGTTGTACGTCTCTGGCCGCAGTGTTACATAAACTGTCGCCGGCCAGTTGGCCGCGATCTCTTGGGCAACGAGAAACGCCTGCTGCTGCGTCTCGTAGTCTCGCTGATCTACGTTGTCTAGAAAGATTACGACCTGCTTTCTCTGATTCTTGGAGATGTGGCTGAGGCATTGCTTCAAGTGCTCTTGCTCGTTCGCCAACTTGTCCGCCAGGAACAGAATTCGTTTCTCCAAGAACAGGCTGTCGTTCACACCCTTCAGCCCCGACCAAATAGACGATTTGTCGAACTCCTCCAGTGCCACAAAGTAGACGTTGCTAATGAACTTGTTGTCCTGAATGTTGATGCTGTACTTCTTTTTCAGTTCTTCTGCCAGCAGCGTGACCACCGCATCGCTGACGCTCTTCGTTAGGATCGCCTTCGATCCGAGATCGACGTACAGCGTGAAGGCGTTCTCGAACTCCTCCGCAGCGGCCACATGGAGCAGGTACTTGATGAACGATGTCTTTCCCACGCCGACATCGCCCACAAGCATGATGGGTCGGCGGCTCAGGCTCTCGGCCAGCAACTCTTTCGAGATGCCCTTTTTGCCCTTCGCGGGTACGACGGTCGGCCCGGACTGCTGTGGGCCGAACAACGCCGCGTATCTCGTCTTCAAAATCTCTTTGCTCGTGAGGGCGTATTGCGAGAGCACCCCGCTCTCGCAGTAGCACTCCTGCACGAACTGCTGTTCAAATTCCGACGCCTGAACCACGTCTTCGATGACTAACTCGCTGAGAATCTGCAAGTCGGTCTGGAAAACGTTCCGTCCTTTCACGCCCGGATAGTTGTGCATCGTCGCGTGCAGTTTGGGCGGAAGTGGGGGCGTGTTGTCCCCGATCAGACGACGGCGAAGAAGGTCGTCACGAATGGCTGGCTTCGAGAGTGCCTGCCACAACTCCAAAAAGTGGGCCTGCATGAATGGCAACGTCGGAAAGACCAAGGCTGTCCCTTCCAATGGGGCCACCCCGTCGTCGCGGGTCGCCACGAAGGCCACCACCTGATGCCCGTTGGTCACGGCGGCGTAAGGCACCCCGCGTTGGTGGCAGTAGCCGACGACTTGAACGATGGCCTTCTTCAGATTCGGGTAGTCTTCGCACAGGTTCGCAATCGAGTATTCCATTCGTACTTTTCCGGCGGGCAACTCGAAAGAATCCCCCTCCCGCTTCGCCTCTACGATGAGGCTCCGTTTCGGGCAGCACAGAGTATAGTCGGCGTATTCCTTCCCGTGCGATTCCTCAGCGATGCAGTCGCCCGGTGCCCATGCCAGGCACTTCAGGATCAAGTCGTTGATTACCTGAAGCCGGGTCGTGGCCTCGTTCCTGTCCTCGAAACGGAAGTTCTTTACCACTTCGCCCAACGCCAGCTTTCCCGCGTCGTAGTCGTTCGCATTCTCGTCCACGGCATCCCCCACCCAGAACAGCCGCCCAAATATCCGCAATTTTACCGTTTACTCGACTGACGAGGCAGCTACGTTGCGTAGGCGTTGACTCAACTCGGCAGCGTAAGGCTGCTCTGTCCTCTCTACAAGTTCCCTGTCGCTCTGGATCAAGAAGGTACTGCCGTTCATACCGGGTGGTTCCTTCGTTTACTCACCTTGTTCACTTGCCCGAGTTCCCCGTGCTGCTTC
>JAYTFV010000466.1:0-4178 GCA_043734065.1 Planctomycetota bacterium | reverse complement strand
CCGCACTGCCTGCCATACCACTCTCCTCCGTGAGTTCGAAGAACGGATTTCAGCATGATCCGGCAATTGGTGATAGGTCAATTATGCAGGGGAGGACTACCATCGTACGCATCAACCCGTCCAAACCCAATCCGGGAATGCCGCCCGACCGTCGCGGAGTGTCGCGAACAGGGTGGCGGCCACGGCGTCGGCGGTCGTGCCGGGATTCCGCCGATGCCCGTCGGCTCGCAGCCAGTCGTCGAATTCTGCGAGCGACTCCCGTCCCTCCGCACTGTCGGGCCAGCCGGAGTCCAGCATCTCGCGGGCTCGCCCAGACGACTCCGCCGCCACCTTCGGGCCGCATTTGCGTGCAATCAGCGTGTCCGGCCAGCGGGCCATCAGTTCCAGTTGCAGATGAATCACTCGCATTTCCCACCCCGCATCCGGTCGCCACTCTTCCAGGATTGGGACAGCTGTCTGGAGCAGATCGCGAAACCCGGTCGCGTACTGCAAGGCGATCCAGTCGCGGTGTGCGGCGTGTTGCATGGCCCACAGTAAGTCGGGCGGCGGTGCGGAGGCCACGTCGCCGTCGTTCACGCTCCCCAGGCCACCGGGTTGAGCCAGGCGGATGGCCTCATACACCAAGGCTGCATCTTCCGGCGTCAAGGTTTGCAACACACGATCGATCCCGGGTGCCAACGACTGATCGAACGGAACCGCAGCGAGAGGGGCGATCAGCAGCGAGATGCCGAGGTTTGTGTTGGTGCCGACCCGCTCGCGAGTGGCACGCACAGCATCCCGGACCGCAGACCCAACCCCCTTGACACCCGCCCGAGCGAGATGCGGCGCGGCCCATTTCGCAGACTGGACAAAATCGTCGTAGCACAAATCGTCAAACCTCGCCCCCGGATGGACATTTCCAGGCTTGCGAGCTGTGGCCTCCATCAGGCACGCCTGCTCACACAGACGAGCGAGATCGACCGGTCTCAGCTTCAGGTTCGGCAACTCAAGTCTCTTCTGCGGTGTTCCTGGACCTCATGGCGGGCCGACTGTGCAGATTATATCGACAATGTCTTTGATTCGAACTGTTCGGGAGCCTGAACAGCCACCCTCCGAATCTCCGCCAGACCCGCAGGAAGCCCTCCAGTCGACCGCCATCCGGGTCCGACACAACGAATCGGAGAGATTGCGCCCCGTCAGTCCGGTTTGACCCCCGTCCCGACTCCGCGTAAATTCAATCGTGTTCGTGCTGGCGTTCGAGCCAGTTCCTGCCCCGCCCTCACTCATGGAGAGCGGGGATCTCGGTTCCCGTGGAGGCTCGGCCGATGTCGCCCCTCGATCGTCGCTCGTTCCTGAGCCTGCTCTTCGGCTCGGCTGTCGGTGTCGGCCTGGTGCCCCCTGTCTGGGCTCAGGAGGCCGCCCTCGACCGTGGTTTCAAAGTCGCTATCAAGCCCTATACCACCGGGGTCGAAGTCGCGCGGCAGTTGCACGTCTGGGAAATGGAAATCCAGATGAAGGCCATGCGGATGGTCATGTCGCCGGTGCCTGGCAAGACGGAGCCACAGCAGGTGTGGTATCTGGCCTACCGTGCGTTACCGCGTCCGATCATCAAGAACACCGTCGGGGAGGACACCAATCCGGTCAACACCCTCGACCCGCCCCCCGGTCCGGCGCTGTTCATTCCGCAAGTGACGCTCGTCACCTATGAGAATCGGCAGACGGAACTGCCGGTCGAGATTCACACGGATCGCGTTCTCCCCACGGCCGTGAAGAAAATCAACACGATCGAACGCCCCGACATCCCCGCGCGGACATTCCTCGACGCAGTCTCCGTCGTGCGTCCCGTCCCCGCACCCGTTGCGGCGAAAGACCCGGAACAGCCGTGGATCTACGGCGTCGCGACCTGGAGCGGAGTTGACCCCAAGAGCGACTTCTTCAAAGTCATCTTCCAGGGCTTCAGCAACGTCTACGAAATCCGCGGCGAAGGAGACGAGAAGCGCACCTGGCGCAAGGTTCTCGTCCAGAAGTTCACCAGTCGCGGCGATGAGTTCGACCCCACCCAGCAAGAGTTCGAGTTTGACGGCAAGCCCTTCTGGGAATACCAGCCGGATAAGCAATCAAAAGCCGAGATCGCTGCGGAACGAGCCCCGTCGCCTCAACAGTGATGAGCCGAAAACAGGCCGGGGAAGTGGGGTTGGAGTCCAGCCTTTAGGCCCTATGGCTTCCAAGGTGAGCATTTCCCACGGAAACACCTGCTCTTTGTCCCGTCAGGGACACCCGACAATAGCCCACCGTTTCAACGGTGGGAGAGCGCCCCGGACAAACCGATGAGTCCCGTCAGGGACGACAGAAGTTGGAGATCACCATCGTCACGAACTGTCGGCCCGGGTCACGCTGCGAGATTCTGTCGCCCCTGGCGGGGCTGCTGGCCACGAGAGGCTCGTGGCCCCACCGATGAATCGGTGGGCTATTGTCGGGTGTCCCTGGCGGGACAAAGAAGGGCTGGCCACTGAGTCGAATGCCGTTTACGTATGGATATTCGCTGAGTGTCGCACCTTGGAAGCCCTGGCCTTTAGGTTGCTCCAATGCTGGCTAAAGCCTGAACTCCAACACCGTTTCACCCGCCACACTCAATTCCCCTTCTCAAACTTCACCGTAATCTCCCCCGAGTTGTCGGCGAGTTCGCCCCACGCGTCACGGCAGCGCAGGTACAGCTTCCCTTCCACCGGGGCCGTGAACCTTCCGTCCTCGCCCAGTTCGATCGGCTCGCTCAACTCGTAGTCGTGGAAAATCACCGCTTCCAGGCGGCCCTTCCCAGCGGTCGATCCCCCCGCGTTCAGCTTCTCACCATCCTTGGCCAGGGACCATTCCCCCTTGGTCGAGTACGTGTAGCTCATGTCCTTCTTGACGAACAGCCGGGACGGCTGCCAGCCGCCCGCAGCCTTGATCTTGGCGGTGAGGGGCCGGGTCAGGACGCCGTTGAATTTCGCCTTCCAGTCCCAGCTGCAGAGGTCGGCCCGGTAGCCCTGGTCGAAGTTCTTGAGGAACTGGACGTACTCGAATGAGATCTCCTTGGCCATCGGGCCGTAGACATCTTCGAAGCTCGAACGTTGGCCGTTGAGCAGAGCCATCCCGAGTGGATGAAACCGTGGGGCGTAGTTGGTGTTGTTCGCCAGCAGGTGACAGAGTGCCCAGCGCCAGGCATAGTTTTGCCAACTGTCGCCGGTCACTTGGGCGAGGCTGGTGATCTCGGTGAGGAGTTTGGGTTCTTCGGACTTGAGGTACTTGATGACCTCGGGATGGCAGTTGACGGCGAAGTCCCCGTCCTTCCAATACTGGCCCATTTCGGCCATGCCCTCGGAGTACCAGGTGGGCCCGGTGCGACCAAAATTCAGCATGCAATAAGCATGCACGGCCTCATGCTGGGGCGTCCCATGGTCAGCGACGGCATACACGACCGCGCGGCTGGCGAGGATCTCACCGGTGAGGGCGTTCTGCTGCGTCTGGCCCAGCGTGACGCCACCGCCGGATTGAATGTGTTGGAGTCCCTCTCCATCGAGCAGACCGGCAGGCCACTTCGAGGCATCGCGGACGACGAACATATCAATCGATTGCGAGTTCGGACGGCCCCAGTATTTGCTGATCAGGACCAGCATCGTTTCGAGGCGTTGCAGCAGATCGTTCGCCTCTTCGGCGGGGATGTCGGTCTTCACGGCGAAGTTGCGGGAGCGGTACAGCGGCGGCTCGCCGGCGGTCTGCTCGACGCGAATCTCGACCTTGGCGGGGAGCTTTTTGGCGCGCGGGCTTTGAGCGCAGAGCGTGTCGGCCCACACGCCACTCAGGCCCACCCAGCCCAGAAGACAATACAGAAGCGCGCGCAGCATGAATCGATTCTCCCCGGACTGGCGACAAATCGGAGTCGCCCGTGGGAAGAGTCTACCACCAGTGCAGGGGGTGCATCCACCACGCGGCGTTGGCAAAGTGAAACAGCACCCTGAACCCGATCGCCATCCCCAGCCACCACCTCAACCGGAAACACTCGCGATAGAAGCCAAACGACTGGCCATCGAGCGGCTCACCCTTCACGTAACCTAGGAGATTCGGCCACCAGCGAGAGACAGCGTGGCAATACGCGGCATATTCAGCCCCATGCCGACTGGCCATCACCGACTCTTCCACGGGAACCACCGCGAAGAGAT
>JAYTFV010000465.1:0-3081 GCA_043734065.1 Planctomycetota bacterium | reverse complement strand
GACGGGACTACAGTAGGCGCACGTCACTGCGCCAGTTTTCGGAGGGCCGCTTTCCCGCCGGTTGCGACATACACCTCGTAACCGGCGGCGTTGTCCACCGTGATCGTGCTGCCGTTGGAGAGCACCAGTGTGAACTTGGTCGTCGTGGAGGAGGAAGAGACCCACTCCATGAGGTAGCTCGACATGGTGTTGGCCGCGCCGAGATTGACGGTCCCCAGCGACTGGGTAAGGAACTTGACCGTCACCGGCTGTGACGTCGTCATGTTGTTGACCAGCGAGAACTTGTACTGGCCCGCCTGGTCGATCCGGGCCTTGGGGCGATAGATCCGGACCCAGCCGGCGACCAGTTTTGTCAGGTCGATGGAATTCTTCTGGATCGTCCGGATGCCGTTGACGTTTTGCTCGTAGATCAGCGTCGGCAGTCCGGCGGTGCTGACCGCGGCCGCGACGGAGGTGTGGCGCGTCGCCGTCCATGTCGAAGTGCCAATGACGATCCTGGTGTTGTTGTACTGCAGGATGTCACCCGGCAGCGCCTTGGCCGTGGGGTTGGAATCGGTCCACTTGCCGTTGGAGTACGACACGACTTTGAGGAGGGTTCCCCAGACGAAGTCCCCCGCGGCGGGATAGTCCGCGCCCAAGTCGGTGGAGATGAACTCGGCACCGGACATCCGCAACGCCTCGCTGGCCGCATGGGCGCACTCGCCGCCGCCGACCCGGATGGACCGCTTCCCTTCGAGGAAGGTCGCGATCTTCTGGTTAATCGTCTGGGCCTGGCAGGCCGACGACAACAACAGCAGAACCGCCGACAGCAGACCAATGGCACTGACTTTGCCAACCCGATGCGTCAGCGAGGGCGAGTGATCGTGGCATTTCCCTGAGTCTCCCTCGCTCACGCTTCGGGTTACTTGGTTAGAGCCAGTGCGATTGGGCAGCAGACATCGAAGCAACCGCATGAAGCACCCCTGATGAAGACGTTACACATTGGGACGATTGGGTCTGGCAGTCTGATCAACCGGATCGGGCAGCCTGGTCAACAAACGGCGGGAATCGTAACGAAGAACCATTCTTGATGATAGACGACGACCGATTGGGCGGATCACAGTACGGACAGACTTCGCTGTAAATGATCTTGCTGCACTTCGAGCACTCGTGAACTCCGTAGGTCGGGATTCCCGCAGTGACCCGCTTGTGAATGAAGAAGCCGAACACGAAGACCGTGAACCCGCCAATGAACAGCGTCGGCACGAACCAATGCGATCCAAACTGCATGAACATTGTGATCACGATGACCGCGCAACAGATCGAGTACAGCCCGACATCAACGATTCGGGCACGGTTGAACCGCGCGGACGCCAGGTCATCGTTGACGCGCCGACCGAGGATGTTGCGCAGCACTTCGATCTTGCGTTCTTCGACCAGTTCCGCCGCTTCGACGGCGCCGACCGCGGTCAGCAACCGCTGGGAACTGTCGAGAACCCGGTAGCTGTCGTCTTCGCTGAAATGGTCCTGATGAGCCCACCGGTTGCGGAATTCCCGGAGCTCACTGACCAGGCTCCGTTCCGCCATCCCCAGCCTGTAACGGAAGACGGCGTTCCATTGGTCCCACATCACGCTCAGAAGCGCATGGGCGTCCCACTTACCGTTCACCGGGGCGATTGAGGACTGGCCGCGAAGATTGTTTCGAGCGGCTTCCTGCCAGCCATCGCCATAGACCTCGCGCAACTCATGCTCGAAGAATGGGAGCAGGCCGCTGGTGAGCGTCTCCAGTGCGATACCGATTCTTTGCTGTTCGCTTCTCACGACGCCCCCACCAAGCCCGCAGGGTCTTGTTGTTCCATATCGTCCAACAAATTCGAAACCGACACTCTACCTCCGGAAGATGGCGGAAATGTGTGGCCAATTCGCCATATCGCCGCAGTTTTCCTAACGCACACCCCGAAACGTGTGAGAACCCTCACACGCCCTACAATCGTCACAGCGAATCGTCGGTTGGGAAGGAAACCCGCAGCCATTTGCCCTGCGTTCGCCCCGATCACAGCCTGTTGAAAAACGTAGAGTAGGCGGCTCGCCTGCTCGTGTTTCCGGCGGAAATCACAGGCGGGCCGCCTGTGCTATGACTTTTTCAACAGACCGCTACACCTACAGCGCTGACCTGACAGGGGATTTGTGCGTCAGTTCAGTCTTTTCAGCCCGGAATTCAGTCTTTTTAGCCCGGAGGGCGGCAGATGGTAGCCCACGGCGCGAGCGGTGGGGGATCGGCGGCGGGCTCCACCAGCCCGGAGGGCGACACATCGAAGAAGGTCGCAGGCTCATCGAAGTATCGCCCTCTGGGCTAATGCGGCATCGGCACCACTCAACCCACGGCTCGCGCCGTGGGCTACCTTCTGCCGCCCTCCGGGCTGAAGAACTGTCGTCAGCCTTCAGCAACGAAACTGCCAGGTTAGCGCTGTACGTCTACCCGAGCAGTTCCCGGACGACCTCGCCGTACACGTCGGTCAGGCGAAAGTCCCGGCCCGCGTAGCGATAGGTCAGCGTTTCGTGGTCGAACCCGAGCAGGTGCAGCATGGTGGCGTGCAGGTCGTGAACACTGACCTTCTGTTCGACCGCCCGGAAGCCGAATTCGTCGGTGGCCCCGTGGACGTAGCCACCCTTCACGCCGCCCCCCGCCAGCCAGCAGGTGAAGCCGTGATGGTTGTGATCGCGGCCGTTGATCTTGCCGGCATTGGCCCCAGGTTGGGGCAACTCGACGGTTGGCGTCCGTCCGAATTCGCCGCCCCACAGGACGAGCGTCTCATCGAGCAGACCCCGCTCCTTCAAGTCACCGAGCAGCGCGCCGATCGCCTTGTCACATTCACCGGCGAGGCGGCGGTGATTGACTTCAATGTCGTCGTGGTTGTCCCACGGCTGGCCTTCACCGTGCCAGAGCTGCACGAACCGCACGCCCCGCTCGATGAGGCGTCTGGCGATCAGAAGCTGCCGCGATTGGACGCTCGATCCGTACGCTTCGAGGACGTGCTTCGGTTCCTGCTGGATGTCGAAGGCATCGGTCGCCTCCATCTGCATCCGGTAGGCCAGCTCGAA
>JAYTFV010000464.1:0-5035 GCA_043734065.1 Planctomycetota bacterium | reverse complement strand
CTGAGTGCAGGTGGACCCCCATGGATGAGGGGCCGACTCGTGTGCAGTCATTGATGGGTGAGTCTACCGATCCCGGAAAAAGATGTCACGGGAGAGGGGAGGAGTGTGAATCAGAAATGCAGGCAGCTCGTCCAAGCACCTGTGGTGCATACGACCGACGGGGGAAGTACAGCCACTGGAAGCATCACAACCTCTCACGGTCAGTCGGCTTGGTCGAACAGTGTTTTGTGAGTCGGCTTGGTCGTCTCACGTTTGGCTTTTTTGAAGTTGACGTTCTCTTTGATGTAGTTCGGATGGAGTGCGCGGTGTTGGTCGGAAAGCAGGCCATCAATGGTGAGAAGTTGGACGCGGGGATACGGCGTCTTGCCATCGGGGCCACCGTGGTAGATGCCCGCTGCGGCTGCGTCGGCACGCATCTTGGCCGTCGGTTCATCCAGCGAGATGAGTATCGCGATGTCGGCCTGCTCGCCTTCGCGGACGCCGTTCAGGGCGCGGATGTCATCAGCCTTGAGTTTCCCTCCCTTGACGCTGACGACGATTTTCCGGGCGTCTTCACCGGCGAGGTCGTAGAAAAACTTCAGGCCATCGATCCCCGTGTCGGCTCCTTTCTTCCTCCCCTGATACGGCTGAGCCTCGACGAGCGAAACCGCCCACCACTGGAACTGATACTTGTCCCGCTCGGCCAGATTGCGGGCCGCTTCGAGGTCGCGGGGCGTGCCATGCACTTCAAACTTGCACTTCCCCCCAAACGCATCCTTCAACCGCTTCTCGATCAACGAGATCGCCAAGTGCGTGATGTCGATCCCGATCCACTTCCGCTTGAGTTTCTGAGCGGCATGCACAGCCGTGCCGCAGCCGCAAAACGGATCGAGCAACACGTCGCTCGGATTGCTACTGGCGGAAAGGACTCTTTCCAGTAAGGCGAGTGGCTTTTGCGTGGGATAGCCGAGGCGCTCAGCAGCTTGCGCACCAATGGGGGGAATATCAGACCAGACATCCGCGATGGCCATCCCATATAACTCGTCTGCATACCATTTCAGACGCGGAGTGCCCTCTCCGTCCTTCGGCCAGAAAATGACTCCGGCGGCATCCAGTGCATCCAGACGCTCCTGAACGGTGTCGCCAGTGAGTTCGTGACGCTCCATCACATCGCTCGGAACGGCCCAATGCCTTCCGACGCTCGTCGGATCAACACCTCTCCATGGCTTGCCGCTTTCACCGCCGCGAACGCCTGATCCCGTCAGGCTGATGGCCTGGAATAAACGACCGCCATCGTCCTTTTGCTTGAAGTGCTTGTGGACATAGTCGCTAGTATGAGCCGTCGTCGGAAATGTCCAGACGAACTGCTCAGTCTTGGAATAGAAGAAGATCGTATCGTGAATCGGCCCCCAGCGTCGAGTACCCCCGTGAGCACCAGTCCGTTTCCAGATGATTTCATTGCGGAAGTTCTGTTTTCCCATCACGGCATCCAGCACAATCTTCAAATAGTGCGAGGCTGTCGGGTCGCAATGGAGATAGAGCGAACCGGTCGGTCTGAGGACGCGGTGCATCTCCAGCAGCCGCGTGGCCATCATCACCAGATACGCCGTCATGTCGTTGTGTCCGAGGAACGCCACGAGGGCGTGGATCATCCGAGCGACATCGGTGTTCTTGTGCTTGAGCAGTTCGTCGAGTTCGCGGGCCGCCTGATCGCCCCAGTGCCACGAGTCCTTGAACGCCTCGATCTGTGTTTCACTCTTTTGCCCCTTCGGCGATTTGAACAGCAGGTTGTAGTCGCGCTGGGAGTTGAACGGCGGATCGAGATAGATCAGGTCCACTGACTCGTCGGCGAGGCTCTCCCGGAGTACCTGTAGATTGTCGCCGAAGTAGAGTTGATTCATCGCGGGACCGTTTCTCACCTTGGGGATACCGCACGCGCAGGACATCCTTGTCCATCGCTGCTCGGACGGGCCAATGGGCCCGTCCTACCATCATTCACGCCCCGTACTTCTCCAGCCGACCGGCATGCGCCAACGCCAGCAGCATCAGGTACTTGGCCTCAAACATCCCCAGCCCACCGAGACGGCACTGGCGTTCGCCGAACGCGGTCGACCCGTCGTAACGGCAATTGTTCGACACGATCATCGTCGGCACCGGGTGCCAGCTGTGGGACTTCATTTTGCAGGGGGTGCTGTGGTCGCCGGTGACGATCAGGGTGTCGGGCTGGAGAGCCATGATGTTCGGGATCGCGGCGTCGAGTTCTTCGATCTTGGAGATCTTCTTGGCGAAGTTCCCGTCTTCGCCCGCGGAGTCGGTGTACTTGAAGTGGAGGAAGAAGAAGTCGTACTTGTCCCAGTTCGCCTTCAGCCGGGCACACTGGTCATCCAAGCTCTGCCCCGCGTCGAGAATGTCCATGCTGACCAGCCGGGCCAAGCCGCGATACATCGGGTAGACCGCAATGGCCGCAGCCTTGGTCCCGTAGACTTCCTGGAACGGAGGAATCTGTGGCTTGCAGTCGATGCCGCGCAAGGTCAGAAAATTGGCCGGGGCATCGTTCTTGAGGATCTCGCGGGTCTGCCGCAGGAACTCGGTCGCCACCACAGCGGTCTGCTTCGAACCGGCACTGCGCGCGTGCGGGTCGAGCGGCGGCACACCGGTCTTCTGCGGGTCGGTGTCGGCCACATCGCCGTGCAATCCCGCTGCCCGGAACACGATCACCAGCCGGTATTCCTGCACGTGCCGGACGAACAGTTCCACGCCGGGAATCTTGATCTTGTCGAGTTTCTGGCACAGTGGGGCCGCCCCTTCGCTGGAGATGCGACCCGCGCGGCGGTCGCTGATATTCCCGGCTGCGTCGAGGGTACAGAAGTTGCCGCGAATGGCGACATCGTTCGGCCCCAGATCGAAGTCGATGCCGAGCGCCTCCAGCACGCCGCGCCCGATCTGGTACTGCAGCGGGTCATACCCGAACAGCCCCAGGTGACCCGGCCCGCTCCCCGGCGTGATCCCCGGCAGCACCGGCGTGCTGAGCCCGAGTTCCGCCTGCTGGGCGAGCTTGTCGAGGTTCGGCGTCTTCGCCGCTTCGAGTTCCGTCTGCCCGCCCGGCTCCAGCGGCAATCCGCCGATTCCGTCGGAGACGAGCAGGACGATCTTCGATCCGTTGTTCTTCTGAAGCTGTCGAGTGAGGGCGTGCGTGTCAGCCATAGGTCGTGGGGTCCGTCGAAACGGCAGAGGGAGGTGAGAATCGTGTACAGTCCAAGATTGTAGCAAGCCTCCTGCGTCCGTCGGAGCGTCGGCGAACGGTTTCTCATGGCAACGCACTGTGACCTTCTGTTCAACATCAAATCGGGAAATTGTTTCGGACCAGTTCCTTAAGGTGTCGCTGCACTCGCCAGAGTGCGGGCTCCCCGCGTTCTGGCGAACGCAGCTACACCGGAATTCGGGGACTGACCGGCCCGGCTCGCCTCGTCTGCCAGAACGTCACGCCATCGAACCCGACCGAATCTCTAGGTGCGGGGTCGGGCAAACACGCTCAAGGCCCCCAGAATCATCAGAACGGGAATGACCACGAAGGGGCGACGCACGACCGCCACCATCACCAATAGCGCCGACAGCCCCTGCCATAACGAAATCCCCTTGATGCCGGGGACGTAGCGGTCTGGCAGCGCCAACCATAACGCCCCCAAGACGACCCCCACGCGGAGCAGGCTGCCCCCGGCACCCCCCTGTTGCGTGGTATTCAGCAGACACAACACCCCCCCGCCCAGCAGCCCCAGCAGTGCGAGCCATCCAATCATTCCACGTTGTGCGACCAGTCTCTGCAGCAAGTGTCCGCCTTCGGGAAGGAGAGTTGTTTCGGCGAAACTCGCCTGATCCAGGGGCTTGTGGTTCTAAATCCTCTTGCCCAAATCCGATATTCTTCAGTATACGCTCTCATCTCGATTAGTGCGCCACGAGCGCACAACCCGATCGGTTCCTGAAAGACCTCGCAGACATGCGAATCTGGGCGACATATCTCCTGCCGCTGTTTTTTGTGACGGCTTCCGGCTGCGCGCACGTGGCGAAGATCCCGATGTGGAAACCCGCCGCAGCCCCGATTGATGGTGTGAAAACAGTGGCCGTGTTGCCATTCGAGGGGGAATGGGGGAATCGGGTGGCCGAGGAGGTTTCGGATGCCTTTTCGGAATCCGGGACATATACCATTGTCGGGGCCGCATCGCTCCCCACGATCCAGGTGGCCAGCACGGGCGAGGAGGCTCCGGCGTTCGATCAAATGCTCGTGGCCGCCCGGCGAGCTGACATTGATGCGGTTCTGACCGGGACCATTGTCGCCGAGGAATCCGGCCCTCGTCGTCCTCACTCCTTGTTCGGTTTCTCTCGCAAGACTTCGCAGACCCAAAACTCGATGACCGTCGAGTATCGTCTGATCGATACCCGCACGGGCGAGACGCTCTCCCAGAACCGGATCAGTTGCCTCGAACCCGAGTCCCGGGCTCCTGCTGAAAAAATGCAGGAGACGCTGATCCAACGCTGCGGTCTGGAAGTGGTCTCGCAACTGACTCCTCAATGTCGGGAGTGTTCGATCGCTTTGGCGAACAGCGCCTGGACACAGCGGGGAGCTTTCTCGGTCCGCCAGGGAGTCCGCGCTGCCGAACAGGGGGACTGGGATTCCGCCGTCATCACTTGGCAAGCCGCCTTGCGAGTCAATCCCGAGAACGACGCCGCGCTGTTCAATCTCGCCCTGGCCGCTGCCAGTCAAAATGAGTACGAGAAGGCCGAGGAGCTGGCCCTCGAAGCGATTCGCATCCAGCATTCGGACTGCTATGAAACCGGACTGGAACAGATCCGTAAGCAGCGTTCGCAATCCGAATACGCGTCCCCTCAACGCGGGAACATCAAGCTCTCCTCGATGGAGTTGCAAGCTCGGTAGAGTGGCACCACGGGGACAAGCCCCAGTGGATTTCTGCCCGCTGGCCGTCAAACCCGCAGCTGGGCCACCCCGCGAGGGGTGAGGCATCGCTGCGTCCTAGTGCCTTGTCAACGCTTGATTTTGGGG
>JAYTFV010000463.1:0-24597 GCA_043734065.1 Planctomycetota bacterium | reverse complement strand
CGCCAAGCTCATCAGCATCGGAAAGAGGGCCCCGACCCAGGCACCGATATAGGGAATGAATCTCAACACAGCTGCCAGAAAGCCCCACAGGAAGGCATTGGGGACATGCAGGCCATACATCCCGATGGCCACGAACAACCCATACCCGACGTTCACCATGGCCACCGTCACGATGTAGCGGCTGATTCGCTCCGTGACATCCTCCAGAGCCTTACTGGTGAAAGCCAGACGAGCCTTGCCAGCGAGCAATACAATCCGGTCTCGCAAGTCCTCCCGCCCCAGAAGAAAGAACACCAGCAACACCAGCGAGAAGGCCAATGTGGCGAAAACCTCTAACGCCGACCCGAGATACCCGGTGAGGCTCATCCACGGAATGGACTCCGTCCGATAGGGAACGGCTGCATTGGCAGGATTCTCTGCGGGGATGCGAACGTGGATTGAACCATCGTTCTGGACAGCAGCCTTTTCCGGGGCTGGCTGCTGGATGGCACGACTGATTTCGTCAATCATCTTCCCGAATTGATCGAACTCACGGCCAGTCCCCAATTGGCGTAACGCGGTCACTTTCGCCTTGATGTTGGCCGTGTTCTGCGGAAGCTCTGACAGGACGCTCGCCACTTCGCGAGTCACCATTCCGCCGATGCCGAGCAGGACCACACCCGCAGCTGACACCGCCAGCATGACGGAACCGATGCGTCCCAGACCTCGCCGTTGCAGTTGTCTGACCAGGGGGTTAAGCAGAAAGGTCAGCAGAACAGCCAATGCAATCGGGATCAACACCGGCCGTGCCCAGACCAATGTCAACACGATCACCAATCCCACGACCGTTCCTGAGAGCAGGACGACGGCGCGTTGCCACAACGGGACTGGGTGAACTTGGGGCATGTCGCTCGTCTCCTAGTTTATTCGCCAAAGTGTGAAGTTCAGGAATGCTGCAAAGCTCACCCATGCCAGATAGGGGACAAGCAGCAGTCCTGCCGCTGAACCTACTCGCCAGAACGCAATGACTGTCGCGACCAACATCATCCACAGCCCACCAATGTCGATCAGCGCCAGCCCAATCTCGTGCATCCCAAAGAACAAGGGAGTCCACACGGCATTCAGCAGCAATTGAGCAATAAACAAGGTGAGCGGTCGACGTTGAACCTTCCATCCCCCCCGGCACCAAACCAGCCACGCTGCGATGGCCATTATGACATAGAGCAACGTCCACACGGGACCGAATATCCACGACGGCGGATTCCAGACAGGCTTATTGAGATCGGCATACCAAGCATCAATGGATACCAACCCCCCCGTCGCAGCAGCCATGAAGCACAGCCCAATCCACCCAATCAAGACGCTGACCGGGCGACCCGCGAACCCTGTTGAACTCTGCAAGGTTTCCATACTCATTTCCCGAAAGTCCAGTTCTTCAAAGTCCGCCGACTCGATCCCGCCAATCCGGAGGTCACTTTTTATTTGCAGTCCCAATCGAGGGACTCTCTCCAACCGTTTGGCAATCCTGTTGTGCAGCAGCAGCCGAACACGCGATAGGCGCTGAGCAG
Organism: Planctomycetota bacterium; assembly: GCA_043734065.1. Classification (GTDB taxonomy): domain Bacteria; phylum Planctomycetota; class Planctomycetia; order Planctomycetales; family Planctomycetaceae; genus TH-plancto1. The sequence continues at coordinate 23,050 of JAYTFV010000463.1, read as the reverse complement.
CAACACCGCTCCCCAGCCGAGCAATACCCAATGGAACCAGTACTTGTCGGGTGATCTGAACAGATTGAGTGTGATCAGTCCGGCATTCACTACCACAAAGAGGACGAGGTGAATCCAGAACTTCTTCGGAGTGGGTGCCGGTCGTTCAGGACGCTGCCGACGTTCTTCTGGTGTCATCATCGTCTTCCTTGCTCTGAGTGAGTACACGGGCCAGCAGCCATGGCACCATCGATTCGTATTGACGGGGCACTCGACTAGGAATCGCGAACCGGAGACAGATCACTGTTGGCCGGACCGGACAGCAAGTGACCACGCTTATCGAATCGAGACCCATGACACGGGCAGTCCCAGGAGCTTTCGTTGTGGTTCCATTCCACGATGCAGCCCAGGTGCGGGCAGATCGCAGAACATTCGTGGACGACCCCCATCTCATCCCGGTAAGCTGCGACTTTCGTCATGCCCCGTCTGACCACCGCCCCCTTGCCAGATGCGATCTCTTGAGTGGTGCTGACATCGCCGCCCGTCACCCAGGAGCGGTACTGCAGAGCCACATTGACATTCTCTTGCAGGAACTTCTCGGCGGCTCGCAGCGTCTTACGGGCCGGATCGTAGAGCGAGGTCCAGGGGTTATGCCGACCGACGATCAAATCGGTGAGCAGCATCCCGGCGATGGTCCCGTGCGTCATCCCCTGGCCCGAATCACCCGTCGCGATGTACACATTCGGTCCGTCGAGAGGGTTCCGTCCGATAAAAGCCAGACCATCGATCGTCTCCAGAACCTGACCCGACCAGCGGTACTGAACTCCCTCGACAGCGGGAAAACGCTCACGAGTCCACAGCTCCAGTCGGCGATAGCGTGCCTCCGCATCATCGGCCTGTCCCGTCTTGTGGTCCTCGCCGCCCACGATCAACAGATCTTCTGTGGGCGTATCTTCCTGCTGCGGCGTGGTCGTCTCGCTGGCCGAGGGGGACTGAAGTCGAACATAGTGATACGGGGACTGGGTGTCCCAATACAGGGCCTTCGTCACGGCTCCACGTGGGATACTGAATCCCAGCACGTACGTCATGTACGGCGCTTGCTTGGTATGGATCGTGACGAAATCGTTGAACGGAGAGTTCGTCGCGACCACCACGGAAGCGGCAGTGACCGTGGAACCTTCACGCGTCCTGACCCGAGCGGGCGGACCCGTCTCGACGCGTTCCGCGTGGGTCTGTGTGAAAATACGCCCTCCTTGGCGTTGAATGGCATTTGCCAGTCCAGCGAGATACTTCAGCGGGTGAAACTGACCTTGCCGAGGAAATCGCAAACAAAAACCTGAGTTGTAATCGCCCCAGGGACAGCGCGGCACCATCTCGACTTGAATCAATCCCGCGCGGTGAGCAGCCTGATATTCGCGCTCCAGAAGGTCCGGTTTCTCTCCGGGTGATGCAATCAGATACCCATCCAGCCGCTCGAACTCGCACTCGATCGTCTCAGCCGAGATGATCTTCTCCACTTGGTCAATGGCTGCCGTATGGCTCTCGGCAGCCAGCTTCGCTCCCTCTCGTCCATGCAGATCCTCAATCTGCATGTATCGATCATCGATCGCATTCGACAGGTGAGCGGTCGTGCGTTCCGTCTGCCCGCCACCGATCGGGCCGTCATCCAGGACGACAACCGTTCTCCCCTCTTTCAGCAGCAGGTACGCCGTCGTCAGTCCCGCAATCCCAGCCCCCACAACACAGACATCCGCATGGACATCCGTCGCCAATGTGGCAAACAGGGGACGTTCCGAGGTCTGCATCCAGACTGAGGTGGTTGGTTCCAGTTTCGCATTCATGGTTGGACTCCCTTCGATTGAGACACTGGGCGGGTTGACTGCATCTCACAGGATGCTGTCATGGTTGGATCTGCCAACTGGGGCTTGACGGATCACTCGGGATATGAGTTTCAAGACAGTTTGCTCACGGGAGTGGTCGCGACCGTGGCCACAGACACAGGCATGGCCGTCACCGGAGGCACGCCGATCGATTGCATCGTCCCTGCTCCACTCGGAGTGGTCTGGAGATAGGCTCCCACCGGGCTGGCAACACCGACTGTGGTATCTGCGGCCTTCGCTCCTCGACCAATCAGTCCGAAGAGCAAGCCGATCGCCCCAATCGCAAATCCAGAGAGGATCGTGCCGACACATGTAAAGGACTGCCAAGTCGGAGGGTTCGGATCGGGCCGTAAAAAGTAGTAGTACCACAGCCCCGCCCAAATCATCATCAGCACGCCAATGGTGACGTACCAGATCGCCCCCGCTGCACTGCGGGATTGTCCTCGCAACAACTCGAACATGACTGTACTCCTGACAAGTGATAAAGGGGTGAGGAGCAATGGCCGAACTCGTTTCCGATCGATGCCAGACGTGCGTTCAGTTTTCTCCGTCTCAGGCCGCCGCGCGACCGGGTGGTCATTCAGCTCCTTGCGGTCCGTGTCGTCTTCGTCCCCACGTCTTGACTGACCCAAGTATCCGTCACATGGGCTGTTCGTGGCTTCTCTTGTGCGAGGATTTCATCGGCAGGCAGCAGGGCGGCCTTATGACAGTCCCGCGGCACCATCGTCGCGATCTGACAGTCCCAGTATTCCCAGCTGTCGGCTTCCACTCGCAACAGTGCCAGTTGAGGATCCTCGAGTCCCAAAGGAAACCACGCCAGCAGAATCGGGCTCCACAGCTCTTCGAGCTTTGGGCGCTCCTGGATCACTGTCGCACGCCCAGAAATCGACACGTACCGATGGTCCTCGCAATCGTCGTAGCTGACATTGACGTGTTGTTCGTGCTGCACTTCATCGACTTTGGGCGAATTGGCATTGGTGAAAAACCAAAGCGTGCCATCGAACTCCGCAGGCAGTGTGGCCATCGGTCGACTGCGCAAAGACCCATCCGGACCAATGGTGGTCAGCATGGCCACCTTGATGCCCTGAATCATCTGGGCGAGATGTTGCCTCTCTTGGGTTGTGTGTTCGATCACGTCACTCTCCTGGTTAATGTGTCTCGCGAGCATTGCAGTGAATCCTCGGTTCACTGACGATCAGAGAACCGACAGAAACGCCACCAAGTCGACCTTCTCTTCCGGCGTCAGATGGAGTTCCAGTATCAGGTTGAAGAATTCCACTGTGTCATCGAGCGTGAGCAGCCGACCATCATGCAGGTACGGCGGAGAGTCCTTGATGCCGCGCAGTGGGAAGGTCTTGATCGGACCGTCCTGGTTCGCCATCCGTCCCTGAATCAGCTGCGGTTTGAAGAAGCGTTCGACCTTCAAGTTGTGCATCAGGTTGTCGGTGAAGTACGGTCCCGGATGGCAGAGGCTGCACTGGGCTTTGCCAAAAAACAGGGCCTGCCCCCGCAACTCCGATTCACTGGCCTGCATGGAGTCCAGTTGGCCCAGCACATTCAGTTTCGGAGCGGGTGGGAAGTCCAACAACTCCTGGAACTCGGCCATGAAGTGGACCTGACTGCCACGCTCCAGAACATTCACGCCCTTCTTGGTGGCGAGGGTGGGGTCGCCATCGAAGTAGGCCGCCCGCTGTTCGAACTCGGTGAAGTCTTCAACAGTCTTGAGCGCCCGTTGTGATCCGAAGAGCCGCTGGATGTTGACTCCCCGCAGAGTCGGCGTATCGATTCGATGGCGAAACTCTTGGGGACGAACATCACCGGCCAAGTGAGTGGCGGCGTTGGTATGCCCGTTGGCATGACAGTCGAAACAGGTCACGCCGCGACTGGGGCGGATCGAGCGGCGGTCGTCCGTCTGGTTAAACTGCTGCTGCATGACTGGGGAGACCAGCAGGCGGAGTCCTTCGAGCTGCTTCGGGTTCAGAATGCCACTGAACAACTCATAGTAGTTGTCCATTGTGACGAGTTTCCCCTGCGATACATCACCCAGATCGGGGCGCGTCGTCAGGAACATCGGCGGCGGGAACTTCGGCAGCAGATGGTCGGGCAGGTCGTAGTCGAGATCGAAGCGAGTCAGATCTCGGGCCTCTTGCTTCTTGATCTCCTCAATGTGGAACTTGGGAAACAGCATGCCGCCTTCCGGATGATTGGGATGCGGCAGAGGCAGAAATCCGGCAGGAAACAGACCCTGCTCGCGAATCTCGGCGGGGGACATCGCGCTGAGCTTGTCCCAGGACAGACCTTCCGAGAGCCGAGTTCGCACCTGCCCCTGAACAGGTTTCTTGCCAGCCATCGTCACGCCGGGAGTCGGGTGATCTCCCAGATCGTATCGCGCTTGAAGCAGGTCGTTGTGCCGCTGTTGAATCGCGGGTTTGGCGGCCTGCATGCGGGCCATGATCGCGGGAAAGTCTTCCGACACCTTATCCGGAGGCTTTACCGCGACGCTCTGGAGCGGTTCTGCCTTGGGAAGCGGCTCCTGAGCGCAAGCGACGCCAAAGCAGATCAACACGCCTGCACAGGTGCCTTGAATCATGGACCACGGATGGCGAAGTCGCCTCAGCATGTCGTGTACTCCATTCATGTCGAGAAATCCTGTCGATCGAGTCGCCAGTCAACTAGGCGGGGTTGTGAGTCTTGGCAAAGTGTCGACGCACATGAGCTGCGATCTGAGGATCGGTCAGCTGGTCTGAAGTCTCGACCTCGACGGTGTGGCAGGGAAACTTCTTGCTCTTCAGACGTTTGTGAAACTCGCCCTTGGCCTCACCAGGCCCGAGGATGAGGAGCGCGTCTGCTCCGTGAAGGTTGGTCAGCACTTCGTCGTAGAAGTCATTGAGCTGACTCATGAACTTGTGCTCTTGCACATCCTCCGCGACAAATCCGCTCGGTCGGCCCGGTTGCTTCGTGCGCGGACCAGGCGGTGGCTGGTACGCTTTATCCACGTGGGAGGAGATCTCTCGGATCTCCTCACCGCTTTCGGTCATCCGCACGAGGACCGCTTTGCGATGGTCAATCCAGACGCCAAAATTGGTCGCCATGGGAGTGCCTTTCAAAATTAGGAGATGTGAATCACGACTGGTCGATTCAATTCGTCGAGTAGCGCTTCGCCAAGTGAGACCACTAGACCGGCGGTCGACCCTGGATGACTCGAATCAGTACCACAGCGATGGCGATGACCAGCAGAATGTGGATGAATCCGCCGAGTGTATACGACGTGACCAATCCCAATGCCCACAGCACCATCAACACCACAAAGATTGTCCACAACATGATGTCACCTCATTCCAGACCTGTTCCGAGAATCCGTCGCGAGACCTCGCGACATGCTGAATTCTTCGGAGAATCGTGCTCTGTGACCACCCCTCACTGCAACGGCGATGTGATGGTATTGGTCAATAGTTCGTGATGACCCACTCTCCGAAATGAATGATCTCCGTCGCCCCCAGTGCCTTGACCCTCGCCGCAGCCTGCTCGACGGACTTCGGTTCCACCACCGCTGCGAATACGGAATGCCCATGCTTGACCGCCGCGAGGTAGCGCCGCATCATCACTTCTTCCATGTCTCCGAAGAAGAAATGAGAGACGGCTTTCTTGTCGATTTCCAAGGTCTCGACCCCCGAGGCCCCGTCCAGCAGGTCGATGTCCCGAACTCCAAGTTGTTTCAGCGACTCGGTCACGGCCCGGAACAGATCGGGGCTCTCGACAATGCCGATGAGCTTTCCGTAGGGCGTCTTCTGATGCTTGCCGCCGACTGACTCTTTCACAGTGTTCATAGCAATCCTCCTCCATGCGAAGTTAGAAGGTTGAAGGTCGATCTCTCTGATTCATTGGCCCAGTGGATGGGGTCATTGCTCCAGATCACCAGCCAGCGAGCCCAAGATCATGTCCTTTACGGAAATCCTCACACGAGCCGCAATCTCCTCAGTTTCCATCGAGTGGAATTACCCACCCGCTCCACTGAGGCAGAAAGCCAGTATTGATCGATCCCGAGATTGACAATCGCCCAGGAGACGATGATCAAGAAGGCACTACACTTCCTCACAATGAACACCGTCTGGGACCATTGGTGGAAGTGGTGTGATCATCGAACCTAGATGCGACCCATCAGCACCAGGATGAGCACGATCAACAGCACGAGGCCCAAGCCACCGCTGGGGCCGTAACCCCAACCACGGCTGTGAGGCCAGGTCGGGAAGGCACCGAGGAGCATGAGGATCAGCAGGATGAGGAGAATGGTTCCGAGTGGCATGGCTTTCGTCTTTCGTGAAGTGGTGTCAAAGGAGTTTGATTTGTTGGTCTCACCTTCGAGAGGCGAGTTTGTTCAGTGATGTGATCACAGGCTTACGCCACGAGAGCGACTGGATCGGAGTGAACGTCGAAAGGCACATGGTGCAGGTGAACTCTGGACAGTTCAACGTCCGCAGGAGCCCCATGCACGATCAGAAGGACTTTGTCCACCTTCACCAGAAACTCATAATGGGTAATTCGGCTCGAGGGAATCCCGATGCCAGCGAACGCAATTCCCAGTGCATTCGCGGCCCCTGGAACACCCGAACGATCCAGCGCGGCCACAATACGAAGTGCCAACGGACCAGCGACGAGGACGGAGCCCAGATCAGAAAACCGAAAGAAGGAGGATCCCGCGACCAATCCCCAGACCGTTCCCCAGAACTCTCCCAGTCTGCCCCAGGCCTGCATGCGAGGCCCGATGTGGCTATCGCCAACATTCTGATTGGCGGAGTAGAAGCCCTTGCCGACGATCGACAGGTTCTGCATGTCAAAGCCAATGTCATGCAGGTCACGTACAACCCCGACGGCGTGCTCGTGGGAATGAAAGACCGCAACGGCGACCGATTTTTCAGACATGATGGAACTCCCGTCGGGTGGTTTTGTCGTTTCGAAAACCGAGTGCTGATCAACGACCAGCACTCGGGGCCTTAAACTCAAAGTCTTGTGAGTCGCTGGCGACTACTTCTTCACCGCCGGGGCCGGAGTTGCCGTCGTGGCTTTATCGGCCTGGTCGTATTCCGTGTGCTTGTCGAGTGCTTCGATTTCGGTGATCTCGCCCTTGTCACCAGGCTTCGTCGTCACTTGGATCTTCATGCCAGCCTTCAGGTCGGAGGCTTTGCATTCCTTGCCATCGCAGCACATTTTCGCATGGGCCGAGAGGGCATGGGTGTGTTCCTTGCCTTCCGCATCCTTCATGACGAGCTTCTTGTCCGTCCAGCTGACAAGCGTCCCGCCGTGGGTGTTGGCAAACATGTGATTCTTGTGGAGTGCTTCCACTTCCATCACAGCCACTTTGTCGCCCATGGTGTGCGTCGTCACACGAACCATCTCGCCAGGCTTGATGTCTTCGGCCTTGCAGGCGACTCCATCCAGGGTCAGCTTGGTCGCAGCAGTCAATGCGTGGGTGTGTTCAGGGCCACCCTTGCTCGTCATCACCAGCGAAGTGTGCGTGATGCTGACGACCTTGCCCTTGTGGGAGGCTTCTTTGGCTTCGTCGGCTGCGAACGCTTGCCCCGTCACCAGGAACAGAGCAACAGCGATCGCGTTCAGTTGGATCATCCGGAAAATCATGGTCATCGTCTTTCGTTATTGACATGGGGATTGTTCACAGAAGCGACATGCCTCCGTGCCACACGGACCTTTCGAGTCCATCGATTCGACTGACTGGCACCGGTTGCTGTTCAATGACCAGCAACCGGCGATTCACCGATGCAGTCACCAAGTGACTGAGTTACTTGGCCATCATCATCTTCGACATTTCGACGCATTCCTTGGCACAGCTGCGACAAGTCTTGGCACAAGCTGCCATGTGCTTGTCATCGGGCATCGCTTCGCACGCTGCGGCACACTGGTCACAGCACTTGGCGCAACACTCGGCGGCGTGAGGAGTGAGTTCACTTTCCCGAGCGCACAGAGACGCACACATCTTGCAGCACTCCGCGCAGTCCACACAGAGGTGCATGCACTTGGCGTGTTCCTTCTTCCCGTCAGCGACGAGAGTCGCGCAGTGATGGAAGCACGCATCGCACTGCACCTGACAATCCGCGCACGTCGTTGCACACTTCTTCATGTGTGCGGAGTGCGGACTGTCCGCCGAGAACGCGGACCCACTCACCGCGAGCAAAGCGAAGGCGATAGTACTCAGCGACATCATTCGGTAATTCATGGTCTTTGTCTTCCGTGAAGAGTGATTGTGGACCGTCCCACGGCTGCGATATGCAACCGTGATCCTCGACCAGAGGGGTCAGGTCTGAGGGTCTTCGGGTCCGACTTGACGCGCGATATTCGGCGCGTCTCGAATCTCAGCGGACATGCACGCGATGCCCGCTGGCGTCAAATGTCAGCCTATTCTTTGACCACCGAGAGCTTGAGGTCGTTCGAAGTGACAGTGCCCTTCGCAGGGTGACCTGTCACCTTGACCGTAAAGTCCCCCAAGGCGGCCTCTGCTGCTGCCGAGAAAGTGACATGTGATTCAGCTTCGCCCGCCTTGAGGACAGGAAATCCCGGATCGATGCCAGTGAATGAGTTCATGTCTACTTGGGCTTGAGCGACGTGAAGAACCCATCCAACTCCTTCTCGGCCCGGTCCTTTTCGTAGCCATACCGCTCCTGCAGGACGCCGACCAGTTGGTCTCGCTTGCCAGCAATCGTGGTCAGCTCGTTGTCAGTGAGCTTGCCCCACTTCTCCTTCACCTTGCCAGACAACTGCTTCCAGTTGCCTTCGACTTGATCCCAATTCATGGCAGTTCTCCTGAAATATCCCGTCACTCCGTGGTCATGAGCATTGCCTGTACGGTACAGGCAACAAAAAAAAAGGCCGACGCAACGAAACCCCGAGGGATTTCACTGCGTCGGCCTACTCATCATCTCACCCGCAGGTCGAAACCCACGTGCGATTTGTTTAGTCTTCCGAAGTGTTAAGGACGTGTGGTTTGAATCGTCACGCCTTAACTGCCTCCATTATACAGAGGGACTACCAGCATGCAACGAGCAGCCGGGTCATTCTGTATACATTGTCAGAAGTTTCTGTTGTCACCAGGCCCTGTCGAGGACTCTGTTCTCGCCACATCGGCGAAGTGACTCCGAGTGCGATCCAGATTCGCCGCCACATAGTCCGACACCAAGGGAACCGCTCGCGCGGCGGCATCCTTGGCCATCTCGAGGAGGGTGTTGACAGCCAGGGTTTTCAGTTGCATGAACGGAGAATTCAGCATCTGAGCTCCGTTGTAGGCTGGGGTCGCGGCTGCAGTCGCAGCCCCATTCGCTGGAGCGTCCTGGTGATCGCGTGAATGACCGTTCGTGCCACGGAACAGACCCAACTTCGATGCAGCTTCCAAAGGTTGCGAGATCTTCCACTCAGTCCCATTCAGTACCTCATGTGCGATATAGCCCAAGACAACTGCACCACCGAGAGCCATCCAGGGATGCTCCTCGATCTGGCGGCGCACATCCAGCGCATCCGTGACGGACTGCAGGGCACCGGTCACGGTCTCTGCCGTCGCTTGCACGGCCTCTGCGGTGGCGTTCACGGCGGATCTGGTCGTTTGCATGGTATCGGACACGTGAAGATGCTGATCCAATGACTCCAACTTGTCGGAAAGTTGAGACTTGGTCTCTTCCATCCGCTCTTGAATGAGTGTGGGGGTGTCGATCATTTGAAGGTCTCCTGCATTATCTCGGTGATGGGATTTCGAAACGGAACGATGGATCTGAACTGAGCCCGACCGACCCATGCCATGATCCCGCCGGTCAGGCCCAGGACCGCAGCCACCACGGCGTGGCAGGCCCACAACGGAAGCGACGCAGGATCGATCCCAGGTGGCGATGTCATCCAGTGTAGCAGGTGGGCGACGCTCTGGCAGACGAATATCGTGGAGACCAGCATCAGCAGCACGCCGGTGGCCAGCACGGCGGCTGCGACGAGACGCTCCCGCAATTCGGCTGCAATCTGCATCCGCGTCAACTGAAACTGCTGCTCGACGAGATGCTGCAGGTCTCCGATGATGCCACTCACCAGCGACGCTGCGGTCTGCGCCGGTGCAGGTTCGACCTGCACCGGCAAAGATTCACGTTGCTCGAACAACCTTTCGAGTTGTTCGGGGGGAGATTCGAGGACGGTGGGCATGATTTAGTTCCTCATCTTGCTCGCCACGAGCCAGCCCACGCCGAGGGCCACGAAGACCGCCGGGATCGGATTCCTTCGGATCAAGTGTGCCACATCGTCGACCATTCCGCTGAGCTTGGCGTCTTCGATGTACTGGCCACCGTCATGCACGGATCTGGCCACGGCTTGAGAGGCGCTCCCCAACACACCGGAGTGTGGTGCGTTGTGACTGAGCCTGTCGCCGAGACTCTTGATGCCAGCGCCAGCACTCGCCGTCAGATCATCAGCTTTATGACCGACATCGCAGGCCGCTTGACTGGTCATGGATCCGACCGCACATCCCGCGTCGCTGGCCATCTCGCCAATCGCACAGGCCGCCTGGCTGGCCCGATCTCCCAAGGTCGAGGCGACCTGACTGGCCTTGTCGCCGACGTTAGCAGCCACCTCCTTGGCCTTGTCGCCGACGTTGGCCACTGCTTCCTTGGCCTTGTCTGCGACTCCTTCGAATCTGTTGGAGATGGGCGACAGTGTTGAACTTGACATGGTTGAACTCCTGGTTATGGACCACTTGCCTGAACCATTCGATGAACGCCACGAGCATCCGCCAGAATAATCCAGGATTGAGACTTGAGTGGTGAATGAGGCACCGCTTGGGCACCTCGGAAACAAACCAACGGGAGTCCCGATATCTACTGACATCACCGAAGCATCTGATGTGTGGCCGCACAGTGTGCGTTCCGAGCCACGACCTCGAAGAGAGTGAGAGCAGGTGAAGTGTCGATCGAGAACAGGGGACTCCCATTGGTATTGAACGTGGTTGTCGCCGAATCTATTCGTCGCTCGTCGCCGGAGCCATCGCTTCCGCGTTGATGACCGACTCGGCGAGGTCAGTCAGCTTCTTGTCGGCGGTGCCTTCTTCGTCGAGCGTCTCCTGCAGCATGTCAGCGGCATCGTCGTAGCCGAGGAGCCTGGCGAATGTGCGAACACACCCGTACCCGGCCATCTCGTAGTGCTCGACACGCTGGGCCGAGGCAATGAGTGCGGCATCAAGGACGGCCGGTTCGGCATCCTCAGCCATGACATCCTTGCCCTCTTCCAGCAGACCTTCCATCGCTTTGCAGGTCTTCCCTTTCGGGGAGACGCCCAGCTTCTTGAAGATCTTTTCCAGTCGCTCGACCTGGACCTTGGTTTCGGCCAAGTGGTCCTTGAAGGCTTGGGCCAACTCCTCGTGAGAAGCCGCCTTCGCCATCTTGGGCAGTGCCTTGAGAATCTGATGCTCCGCACTGTACAGATCCTTCAGTTCTTCCACGTACAAGTCGTGGAGCGTTGCAATCGCCATGGGCTTCTCCTGAATGAGAGTTGGAAAGCAGAGTCCATCGACAAGCCAATGGACTCTGCATCGCGGGCGGAGGGGCCGCTGCGACATGGGTGATGCGCCTCACACCTTGGAGGCGCGCTGCGGACTTCTGGCTGGCACGGCCTGCTCGCTGGCCGTGGTCACATCCATGACACCCGCTGCGGTGCAGATTTTCTTGGCTCGTTCGGTTTCAGTAGAGTTCGCCGAGTGGATGGAGATCAGGTAGCTGCCGGCCTTGACCTTGCCTTCGAACTGCTTGGCCTCGAATTCGGGCATGCCCATGCCCACGAGAGCGCCGGTGATTCCACCGAGCGTTCCGCCGATGGCCGCGCCGCTGAGGGCAGCCAGGATTGGTCCCGCGGCGATGAACGGTCCCAGACCTGGGATCGCCAGTGCGCCGATGCCCGCCAGCCAGCCCAAGGCTCCTCCCAACACGAGACCAGATCCAGCACCCGTCACGGCACCTTCCGGGGTCTTCGTATTGTGCTCGAGTGCGAAGTCACGAGTGCCGCGCTTGTCAGCCATCAGGACAGAGATGTCGTTTGGCGTGAAACCGGCCGCCTCCAGATTGCGCATGATGGTGTCGGTTTGAGACGATGTCGCGGTGCAGAAAACAGCTGTGGACATGATTGTCCTCCTTGTGAGTGAAGTGGGTGAGTGAACCGGCCCGGTGTGAGTCCTCTGGAATGCCGGACGGCATTTCAGGCTGCTATTTTCCCAACATCTTCGCGAGAATGAAGATGACGCCTGCTCCGAAGAAGCCTCCACCCAACAGCAAATATGCCAGTGAGTACTTGATGGCTGCCAGGGGAAGGATGGTGAGTGCCAGGGTGTCCATGTGAGATCTCCTACTTGGTGGTGACTTCCAGCTGGTTGTCGACTTTGTCGGCCCCAGCCACGCTCTTGGCCATTGCTTCGATTTGCTGCTTCTCTTCAGCCGTCGCGACGGGGCCTCGCAGAGTGACCATGCCGTCTTGAGTGATGATCTTGACGTTGTGAGCATCCACCGACATTTTGGTGTCAACGACCTGCTTGCGGATCTCGGCAGTGATGTGGATGTCGGTCTTGTTCTCGTTCTGGTCGAGTGGAGTTTTCGCCGTCGAGTTGCTGTCGCGTTTGTTCACGGCGGTGTTCGTCGGATCGACTGGTTTGGTGTTCATCTTCTGGTCGTGTGGGGTTTCTGGCCGATTCGCCGTGACGGTCGTCGACGGCTGATTGGTCGGATTTTTCCCATTCGCTGCGGGACGGCTTTCATTGCAGCCGGACGCCATTCCACACAGCACTCCGAACAGGAGAGATTGGAGGGCGCGGTTTTTGGTCAACATGGGTTACTCCTTGGGGTGATAGACGCGAAGCGTCAAGGGATCGGACACGGTTGGAACTCCGTTTCGTCCGAGGCAACTGCACTGGTTCAAGTCACGGACACGACAAGCGTCCGTCACAATGAATCAGTTCTCAGGGTGTCTTGTTGATGGGCTTGTCGGTGGACTGTTTGACTTCCTTCTCCGTGGTGATTGTCGTCGTCCCACCGGGAGTATCGATGGTCGTTTCCTTTTTGATCGAGGTTTTACTTTCCGAGTTGCACCCCATCAGACCGATGGAAGCCACACTGAGAACGAAAGCGGTGGCAATCAGGCGTTTCATGTTCGAGACCTTTTGCTGAGTCGTGGTGACAACTGGGGTGAGCATTCCTGATGCGTTTCTTGCAAACCAACGAAAAAAGCCGACGCGAAGACACCCTGTTTCCAGAGAGTCCACCACGTCGGCTTACAGATGATCTTGCCTCCCGGAACTGCCCGGGCTGCAATGTCTCTTGTCTTCCGATTGTTGGTTCCAACTCAGACGGAGCCAACTGCTGAACGAGCTACACCTGCATCCTAACTTGGTAAGACGGGAGTGATAGCCCCCTTCTTTCCAATTCGACCGGTTTCCCGAGAAAGACTGCGTTGGCTGAAGCTGCTGGCACTTATGCGATTCATGTTCAGTGCCTTTCATCGTGTCTTGGCAGTCGTCCGTGCGGCTTCCGCATGTAGCCAGTGCGGAACTTCTGCCTCGACACGGGTCGTTCGTTCAGACGGCTTGCAGAGCGAGTGTGTCTTCGAGTTGAGACACATTCGGGACAGCCACGCCGAGGGCTGTCGCCAAAGCAATTTGGTGATCCTGCTCCTGCACCAGGATGTCGCGAATCTGTTCGGCGAGCGCGTACTCACCCAGTGCTTCGCACTGCCGCACCCGCTGGCGGTAACGGGCGATGGTGAGGTTCTCGTTCTCCAAATCGAATCGCAGCATGTCCTCGGCCTTCGGCGAAGTCTTCACCGGTTTGGGAACGGCCAGGGGCATCCCTCCGAGGTAGTCAATCTGCCTGGCGATGATCAGCGCATGGGCCAGTTCCTCAGCGGCATGCAACTCGAGCTCAGCGGCGATGGCCATGTACTGGGCCCCCGTGATGACTTGCGAGTAGATGACGTAGGAGATGACGGCCTGGTATTCGCCCGCGAGATCCTCGTTGAGGAGGGCCACGAGATCTTCCCGAGTGACGGTCTGCTCTTCGCGGCGTCCGTGTGTGGTATCAGCCATGTTGCTCTCCTGGTAGACCGTGAGCTGGTCGCTCACGAAGGTGTTGAAGTCGTTTGTTTCGCATGTCGTCAATGATCGCCCATAGCAGGGAGGGTCGACTCAATGTGTTCACGATGAGAGAAGCCGCTGCCATCGAAAGGCAGAGAAAGAACATGGTTTTTTGCCATGTCCAGTCGGGAGAAGCATCGACTCCATAGCCGATGAACCCCATGGCAGCGGCACAAATCAGTGACATGAGTCCAAAACTGGACATGACAGAATCCATTTCTTTCTGGGGGGATGAGCGTGTTCGGGATTACTTCTGGAAATCGAGGCCCTTGTCGTCTTCAGGGGCACCGAGCATCTTGAAGTTGAACTGGGAATCACCGGCGGGAGTAATCTGAGCGATCAGTGATCCACCGTCTTTGCGTTCCAGAGCCAGCACGTTTCCTTCGACGGTGTATGTCCCGCCAAAGGCTTGCGCGGGCTGCCCCTTCTGGGCAAAGCTCCATGTGAACGTCGCCGCATTCGTCAGATTGAGATCAAAGGTCGAGCCATCCGCCCGTGTGGCCTTCCATGTCCCCACCAGTGAGGCCGCAGCGATCTGTGGTCCGGCGGGCCTCGCAACCGCCACGGCAGGCGGCGGAGTGAGCGGGGCGGTTGTCCGATCCGGCTGAGTCGGCAGCGGGGCCGCAATCATTTTCAGGATGTCGGTCGCCACACGATCATTGGGCATCAACTGCACGACGACCTGGAACTGCCGCACCGCATCGCTTGTGTGTCCGCAGGTCATGTAGTGATAGGCCAGCAGGAAGTGCGAAGCGGCGTCCTGGGGATTGGCTTTCGTGAACGCTTCGAGTTCACGCAACTGGCCCGTGTAGATCGGGGCACTGGCGTACAGCCCAATCAGCGTGGTCCAGTCCCAGCCTGGCCCCACAGCCAGCACCGAGTGAATCGTCGCGGCGGATTGCTGATAGTCGCGTTTGGCAAACAGCACCAGCGAGCGGAACTCATGCAGCACGGCATCATTGGGATACTGCGTGATGCCTTTGTTCGTGATGTCGAGAGCGGCGTCGTAGTCGTTCCGCTGGAACGCAGCGACTGCGTTGGTAAACACGTCGTCGGCAGAATTCGGAGCATTCGTGACGACCGTGACGGGGGCGTTGTACGACACGGGAATTGGTTGAGAGTAGTTGTAGTACGTGGAACCGGAGTTCACGTAGTACGGGTTCGAGTACCCGAGATATCCGCTGTTGTAATACAGCGATCCGAGCCCCCACCCGCCCAGTCCCCAGCCAAACGGGCGATAGCCATAGCCACCGTAGCCCAGGCCATAGCCACCGTAGCCCAGGCCGTAGCCACCGTTCCCCAGGCCATAGCCACCATTGCCGAACCCATTCCCCAGACCCCAGCCATAGCCGTTGTAGCCATTGTAGCCATTGTTGTAGCCGCCGTAGCCGGAGTTGAGTGCGAGTTTATAAGCGAGCAGGTCGGAACCCAGTCCATTCCCGAACCCGGAGGCGAAGTTATTACCACGGTTCCCGTTCCAGTACCCGTGATATCCGTTGTGTTGGTAGTAGGAGGGCTGGTAGGAACTGTTACCGACATTGAACTGGCGGTTGTTGTAGTTGACGGAGTTCCCGGTGAAGGGGCGACTGCCGATGTTTGAGTAGTTCACTCCGGAGCGTGATGGACCAAGAGCTTGGCCGCCAGTGCTTCGCAGGCCGATGTTGCCGGGATTGATGTTGCCGGGGTTGAGATTGACGTGAGAAGCATTTCCTCCGCTGACTGCACGGCCGATGTTCATGGAAGGATTAAAGCGGACAGATGGGGATCCCGACGCACCGGGTTGCAGCCCCAAGCTGGGACGACTGAAGGCAGGCGAACGGTTGACCGCTGGTTGCCCACTGAACGAGGGCTGACGAACTCCGCCTCCCGAGTGAGGCGCACTTCCTCCACCACCCACAGGAATTCCGCCTCCTCCACCACCACCGCCTCCGCCCCCATGACCTCGCTGGGCGAGCAGGGTGTCCTGAGCAGGAACTTTCTCGGCATGAATTGATCCCACAGGCATCAATCCCACGGTACTCACACAGGAGATGAGGCCGCTGAGAAGTACGGCTTTCCAAGTGATTCGTTTCATGATTTGATCCTTCGAGACAGTGTGTGATGCGAACTCGGATTCCCGCGACCTGACAATGCGACCATCTGCCATGTCACTATTTCGGATCGGTGGCGATGGTCTGGACCGGAGCGGGGGCGGGAGACTGACGAACGATCGTGACCACTTCGCTGTCGGGTTGTTTGACCCCGGCGATTTCGTGGTCGATCGATTGCCAGGTCATCGTGTGGTCGTTGACGCGGGTGTAGATGCTCGTACTAGATGCAGATTCTCCATCCGCTGTCGTGCCGGTGGTTTTCAGCACCCACTTCTCGCCGTCACGATGCCAGAGTCCATCGCCATACCCCCCTTCGGAATCGAAAATCCAACTGCGGAGCTTGCCCGTCAGAGGATCCCAGCCAATCCGCTGTGTCCCGTTCATGGCTTCCTGACCAGCGATCTGAATGCTGAACTGGCGAAGTAGAAAGTTCCCGCGATCACTCAACTGACACGAGAAGTGGACAATCGATTCGTCGCCTTCATCGATCCAGTCTCCGACCAGCCAGTCGAGTTGCTGAAGTTCGACACGGTGTTGTCGCCGATGCTTGGGAGCGTGATCCCGAACACTGGCAGCCAGCCATTTGCCGTCAACCTTCACATGCACGGTGGTATAGTGGCTGTCGACGGGTTCCGAACCCTGTTCTTCATGAGTGATCGTGGTACTGCCATCTTCCACTGCGACACCAGGGCTGAGGAATCGCACAGTGTCGATGTTCATGCCCAGCGTGCAGTGCGGGTGTTCGGCGAAGAATTCGGTCAGCGTCTGTTCAATCGCCTTGCGACCGTGAAAGAGTGTCCCGAGTTCGTTGACGTATTCGGCATCGGCAGTGAAGTGAGCGGCGACCGCAGCGGCGTCTCCACTGGCATAGGCTGTCGCGAATGACTCGTCCGTGAGACGAATCTCCTCAATGGCCGCAGCTTGTTCTGGAGAGACCGGCTTGTCGCTGGGCAGTGCGTCTGCTGGTTTCGCGGCCTCGGGTGCGGCTTTGACGGTCGTTTGTGCGGCCGGCTTCTTCGGCACGACTCTCTCGTCGGCACCGAAACAGAACACACCGACGGAGAGTATTGCTCCAGAGAGAATCGACGTGGTACGCATGAGGGCTGCCTGAAAGAGACCATGGAGACCAGTCATCGCGAGGACTGATGACGAATTCGACCTGACCATTCCCGCTCCCATCGGGAGAGGGTGATTCCTCACCGTCAGCCATTGACGTGTGAGACTGATTGACGCTCACTGAAGAGCCGGACGGAGTTTGCGGTCTCTGGAGACATGGACCGACTCAGCTCACTCAGGTCCGGCCCTCAGAGTGACCGACACCACCAGAATCAATGAGCCTTAGTAGCCATTGAATCCGTAGCCGAGACCGCTGTAGTAGCCATTGCCATAGCCGCCACGACCATAGCCGTAGCCTTGGTTGCCGTAGCCGTAGCCTTGGTTGCCATAGCCATTGCCATAGCCGTAGCCTTGGTTGCCATAGAACCGGTTTCCATAGCCATAGCCTTGATTGCCATAGCCATAGTTCGCGGACCGACCGTAGCCATTGCTGCGATACACATTCCGGCAGTGCCGGGCCTCAGCATCTGTGTTGCCCAGCGCGAAGCTGAACAGGGCGGTGAGCACCGCCACCGAGAGAAGTTTTCGAAACATGATCCATACTCCATGGAAGGAATTCGATTTGCGGCCCGAAGTGGGCCAAGACTCCTGTGAGGCACATACCTCTCAGGAGTGACTGTGCTGCTTAGGCGTGGACTTGTTCGAGTTCGCAGGATGCGAAGCTGGACCTCGCCTCATTCTGAATTCGATTCCAGACCTCCATGCGATACACGGGAACGTCATCATTCATCTGGAAGCCCAGCTTCACGCGATTCCCCTCAATGGACAGAACCGTCACCGTAACCACTCCGTGTGGATCGGTATCGCTGCCGAGAAGCAACGCCTCTTCTGGTTTCCGTGTGAGCACCAACATGTTGAATCTCCGTATCTGTGAGGGATGGTGAAGCAAGGGTTACGCTGCTGGTTGGCAGCAGACGCTGTGGTTTGTCTTGTGGCCGTTCCAGGCTTGGGGAGTGATGCCACTGTCGAGCCGGAACACCTGCACCATCGTCCCGCTCGCAAACACATGCTCCACAGCCCCCGCGGCCGTTTCGACCTCGACGGCTGCTTCGCGAATGGGAACACCGGTGATGCGTTTGATCTCTTCTCGCAACGATCCGACGGAACTGTCAAAGAGTCGGCGGTGGAAGTCCCGGACGAAGCTGGCTCCGTCAGGAGTCCGAGACAGGACGATCTCAGCGGGTGAGAGCGCCTCGTGCAGCATGACCACGAGTGTGTCATCATTCAGAACGACGGTGACCGTCTGGGGAGCGTGACCAGTCCGTTCGGTCTGAAACTTCGTGACTGCATCGGCGACCTGTTGAGACATGGTTGCGTCTGGAGTAATCATGTCGACCGACTTTCCGATGCACCAACGAAAAAAGCCGACGTGGCGAACCCCCTGTTTCCAGGGAACTCACCACGTCGGCTTACAGTGGATCTTGCCTTCCAGGACCGCCTGGACTGCAATTTCACTTGTCTTCCGAAATCCGTTGCGGAGGCGACTGTTTCAAGCAGTCTGCTCAGCGACACCCTCATCCTATCCACGTCAACGGGAATAGCAAGCAGTAATTCACTTTTTTTTCGAATCCCCAGATTTGCGAGGAATGCAGTCAGCGGTCCTTGTCTGCCCCTCGGTCACGTGCCACGGTCTGACCGACTGAAACAGTCGCAATCCCATCAGAAAGGGAATATAGTGTCACTCACAGACACCGGAGGTCGAACTCAGATCCATCCCGGAGACCTGCCAGTATGAAAACAATGGGCGAAATTGAATCCGCAGTCTGCACAGCCCTGGCTCGGTTTGAGCAGGATTACATGGGCCGTGGTCCCAAAGATATCCACGCTCACCTCATCGGCGACATGCTGATCGTGCGTCTCCAGGGAGTATTGACCGGGGCGGAACTGAATCTGGTTCGAACCCAGCACGCGGACAAGGGACGGGATTTGCTGAAGCAGGTCCGAACCCAGCTCATCGAAACCGCGCGTCTGAGACTGGAGGCGATTGTCCTGGAGATCACGGGATCGGCGATCATCAGTCTGCATCACGACATCAGTACAGTCGCGGGCGAAGAGATCATCGTGTTTGTCCTCGCGGAAGCGCCGGTCATGCGCGCTGCGAAGCGGAAGTAGGTCTCTGAGTGTTTGTCAGGCGGGACAGCACAATTTGCGTCGGTGCCTGATCCACAGGCAGTCGACACGTGTTGTTCTGTGATGCCATGAATGGAACCTGAGACGCTTTTTGCTCGGCATTTCAACCTCGCTCATGGTGACGATAGACTGAACCTCCGGTTTTCCTGAGAACGAGTCCGCCACAGTCCTTGATCGGTACACAGTATGCCGTCGACCCTTCTTCCCAAGCATCTCTTTGCAGCGATCCATCGTGAGAAGCCACAGATTCAGGTGTCCCAGGCGGTCGTAGATTCGGCAGCGCTGGAGCCTGCTGCAGTCTACCTACGGCTGGAAACCCGGCCTGAAGGACTCACGGCTGCTGAGGCCGCGGCGCGACTCGCGAAATATGGTCCCAATGTGCTGGCCAAAGATCAGCGGGCCGGGATCGGGAAGCTGTTGTGGCATGCGATCATTAACCCGCTGGTGATCTTGTTGGCGGTACTGGCGACGATCTCATTCGCCACAGGTGACTCTCGGGCCGGGATCATGATGGCGGTCATGATCCTGCTGGGGGTCGGGCTGAAACTCATTCAGGAAGCCCGGGCCGATAGCGCCGCTGCGAAACTCAAGGCGATGATCTCGGTGACGGCCACGGTAGTTCGGGACGGAGCAGCCCAGGAGATCGCTTTGTCACTGCTCGTTCCGGGCGATGTGGTCAAGCTCTCGGCGGGGGACATGATTCCGGGCGATATTCGCATCGTGGATGCGAAAGACCTCTTTGTCACCCAGGGTTCACTCACGGGAGAAAGCCTGCCTGTTGAAAAGTTCCAAGTCGAGAAGAACGCGGCCAACTCGGCCCCCCTCGAACTGACCAGCATCGCATATCTCGGGACCAGCGTGGAAAGCGGCTCGGCGACGGCTGTGGTGATCGTCACGGGATCTCAGTCGTACCTGGGAGGCATGGCCGAGACTCTCTCGGAGGAATCGGCCCCGTCCGCATTCGATCTGGGGATTACGCGATTCACCTGGCTGATGTTGCGGTTCATCCTCGTGATGGTGCCGCTAGTGTTCATCATCAATGGACTAACTAAGGGTGAGTGGACGCAGGCCTTCTTCTTTGCGGTGGCCGTGGCGGTCGGCCTGACTCCCGAGATGCTGCCGATGATTGTGTCGGTGTGCCTGTCCAAGGGGGCACTCGAGATCAGCCGTAAGAAGGTGATCGTCAAGCGTCTGAACGCGATCCAGAATCTGGGGGCGATGGATGTGCTGTGTACCGATAAGACCGGCACGCTGACGATGGATCATGTGATCCTGGAGAAGCACTGCGACGTGGTCTTGAAGGAGAGCGATGCCATCCTCTCTCTGGCCTACTTGAACAGCTACTTCCAGACCGGACTGAAGAACATCCTCGACCGGGCCATCCTGTTGCACTCCGAGGCCCATGTCGATATCCCGAAGTATGCCAAGGTGGACGAGATCCCGTTCGACTTCCAGCGCCGCATTATGTCGGTCGTGGTCCGCACTCCGGAAGGCCAGGACCGCATTATCAGCAAGGGGGCCCCCGAGGAAATCTTCCCGCGCTGCCAGAAGTTCGAACTCGATGGTGAGCTGTTACCGATGGAACACCTCATGATTGAGGAACTCAAAGAGGAGTACGAACAGCTCAGTTCCGACGGCTTTCGCGTCCTCGCCATCGCCAGCAAGACCGTCGCTCCACGCGGCACGACACCCTATTCAAAGGCCGATGAGCAGGACTTGATCCTCAATGGCTACGTCGCTTTTCTCGATCCGCCCAAAGAGACCGCCAAAGCGGCGATCAAAGCCCTCGAAGGACACGGCATCCAAGTCAAAGTGGTGACGGGTGATAACGACTTGGTCGCTCGTAAGATCTGCAAAGAGGTCGGACTCGCGACGGAGTTCGTCCTACTGGGGACTGAGGTCGAGAAGTTGACCGATGAACAACTGGCCGATGCCGCCGTCAAGACCTCACTCTTCGCCCGCGTCTCACCCGCCCACAAGCAGCGGATTATCAAGGCCCTGCAATCGCGGAAGCACATCGTCGGCTTCATGGGTGACGGGATCAACGACGCCCCCGCTCTCCGCACCGCCGATGTCGGGATCAGTGTCGACACCGCTGTGGACATCGCCAAAGAGTCGGCGGACATGATCCTGCTGGAGAAGTCGCTGATGGTTCTGGAGCAGGGGGTGGTCGAGGGCCGCAAGGTCTTCGTCAACATCCTCAAGTATGTCCGCATGGGAGCCAGCAGCAACTTCGGCAACATGTTCAGCGTGCTGGGGGCCAGCGTCTTTGTCCCGTTCCTGCCGATGGCTCCGATCCAGATTCTGGCCAACAACCTCCTGTACGATATCAGCCAGACCGCGATCCCCACCGATGAGGTCGACCCCGAGCAAATCGAGAAACCACGCCCCTGGGATCTCACCCAACTGACTCGCTTCATCGTCTTCATCGGGCCGTGTTCGTCGCTGTTCGACTACACCACGTTCTTCATCATGTTGTGGGTGTTCAAGTGCTGGAACGTCTCGACTCCGGAGGTCGCAGCCCACAGCCGGAGCTTGTTCCAGACCGGCTGGTTCGTCGAGAGCCTGCTGACCCAGACCCTCATCATTCACGTGATCCGCACCAACAAGATCCCGTTCCTGCAGAGCTGCGCGTCGTGGCCGCTGATGGTGATGTCGGCTGTCATCATGTGCGTCGGGCTCGCGATTCCGCTGACGCCGCTGGGGACCTATCTGGGATTCACGCAGCTCCCGCTGCTGTACTACCCGCTGCTCGCCCTCACTCTGTTGTGCTACGTGGTCCTGACCCAACTGGTCAAAATGTGGCTGCTGCGGAGGCAGTGGATTTAAGGATCCACGCCCAGCGCGCGACACGTCCTCGACGACCATCTTTCTGCATGGAGAGCCCACTCCGCTTTCGGTCGCTCCAAGATCCGGATGTTGGACTGTCGCTGTATCTTCGGAGCCTTGTGGTCGGACTTGAGGATCTCATGAATGATCGGCAGCACCATGACCAGTTCCCGATGAGGCACAGACTCGGTTCGACGAGCAAGAAAGATCAATCTCTTGACCGGACGCACAGCTGGCTATCTCTCAGATCTTCGGCGCGGCGATGGCGGGGCGGTGCCAGGATCGACCGGAGCTGGCCCAGCTGCCGATTCCGGTTACGGCCCGGATTCGAGTGGACAAAGCAGCAGTTTCAAAACTGGGCCAACCGAGTGGCGGGTCAGCATGGGTACACCGTGCGATTCGTACCGGTCGGGCCGGTCGATGAGGCGGTTGGTTCGCCGACACAGATGGCGGTGTTCGAGATTGAACGGAGCAAATCATGAAAGACGAGGCATCTTCTGATCAGCCATTGGGCCAATGCGATTTGCCGATTCGAGATCAGTTGCTGACACACTTGGGAACTGGCAAGAGTCTTCGAGTCGAGACTCGTTGCACAAGTAATGAGACTCTCAATGGATTCTTACTTGGTTTGTCCGAACAGCTTGGCCTCATGCACTGCTTTCACGACTTCATGCCTGACGGATTCACGGTCTTTCGGCTGACTGATGTGATGTCGATTCGTTCCAATGAATATGAACGGCATTGGGACAGAATGTTGGCTGGCGAGGGGCTGTTGGATGGTAACTGTTAACCCCGCCTCGCGCTCTGTGGGCGCACTTTCGCGCGCCGTTTGAGCGGGTCACGTGGGGTGTCGGTTACGCATCCGTCGTGGCCAGGGG
>JAYTFV010000462.1:0-5169 GCA_043734065.1 Planctomycetota bacterium | reverse complement strand
AGGGCTGTCGCCCTGGGCTATCGAGTCAGGCCCCTTTGGGGCGAAGAGAGATGGCTGCGGTTGTCTCTGCGTAGAATGGCGACTGCACTCCTTCGGAAGCCTTCACGCTCGCTCGCAACTGTTCGCTACCGGGGATGTCAGGATTTCCAAATGGAGGGGCCAGTACCGGTAGGAACGCCAAGACCCGATCTCCGGAAGTCCCAGAAGTCAGCCATCCCCGTACTCGGAAAAAACTGTCGCAACTCTCGGTGAAAGCATGTGATACGAAACGATCCATCGGGGCCGCACAGACGATCCGCCAGCGTTCGGCACGACTCGTGCATTCTGTCATTCTCATGGCCCAGCGGCCAACTGAGAAGACCAAACCCTGCGGCGAGACACACGCCGAACTCACCCGAACGAAAAGACTTCGATCATGCTCGTCCTGACCCGCAAAGAGACTCAGACCATCCTGATTGGCGATGACATCGTGATCCGCATCGTGCAGGCCGGTCCTTCCAGCGTGAAAATCGGCATCGAGGCCCCGCGCGACATTCGCATCGTGCGCGGCGAACTCCTGACCCACGACGCCCCGTCCCCCGTCTCCGGCGAGTTCACTGTGACCGTCAGCCGCGATCAGTTGGCCGCTCTGGTCGGTGCCGCTTGACGCGGATTCCCAGTGACTTGTCAGTGTTCAGAATCCGGGTTGGAGTCCAGCCTTTAGGCTGCTCCGGAACAGCCTAAAGGCTGAATTCCAACCCCGGGTGCCAGTAGCACCCGGCGGTCACGAATGAGTCGTAGCTGCTCCTCGCCAGAGGGCGGGCATGCACGCCAATTCGCCCACGTTCTGGCGAAACGTGGCTACCTGAGAATGTCTCACTTTTGCCCGCGTGAGGTATCGCTGCAGCGACGAAATCAGAGTACCCTCCCCATGATTTTGTAAATCTCTTCCTCACTTTTGACAGATGAGTCTTCACCCAGTTCAGGAAACACAAAATCAGGGAGAACAAAATCATGAAGAGGGGAGCAGAGGTCGGGACGCTGGTTGGCAGGGGACGGGGCCCCGCGTACGATGCTGTGGTCTACCCCGACCTCAAACGCTGCCACTCTCCCCATGCCGATCCGCACCCGCATTGCCGCCCCCGCTGACATCCCGCTGGGGGAGGGGCGCGAGTTCGTCGTGGGTACTCGCATCGTGGCGGTGTTTCGCACGGCGGACGGCTGGTCCGCCATCGATGGGATTTGCAGTCACGCGGGCGGACCGCTGGCTCAAGGGAAGATCACCGGCAACGTCGTCACCTGCCCTTGGCATGGGTGGCAATACAAGCTCCCGTCCGGGCAGCATTGCCTCAACAGCCGCATTCAGCAGACCTGTTTTGTCATCGAGGAACAGGGTGATGACCTGTTCGTGACGGTCCCGGAGTAACGGATCGCTGGCTGGACGGAGGCTCGGCAGGCTCTTCCGCCGCCCTGGCTCGTCGGACGCCGCTCTGCTCGAACCACTGGAAAGCCACGAGTCCCATTCCCAGCAGCCAGAGCAGGGCGGAGAACGCCCAGGCCCGACCTCGGCGATTGACTGAAGGGACGGCGAGCTGAGCGGCGGGCTGAGAGCGGTTGCTTGAGTCTTCTGGCTCATCACCCCTCCCCCCCAACCCCTCTCCCGAGGGGAGAGGAGGGCCGGAAGGAACTGTGGCCTGAGCCGCTTCCCCAGCCACCTCCCACACCACTTGCTGCTCTTCCTCGAACGACTCGATCAACCGCAACGCTGGCCCCCGTCGGAGCAGGCGGTTCATTCGTGATCGAGGGCAGAGCAGCGAAATGCTGGCGAATGGCCTCGTCCACGGCTGTGCGATCCCATTCAGACGCTTCAGAATCTCATTCAATGACCGGCAATCCGCGATCTCCGGGAATCCCCCGCAGGCCGCAGCGAACCGCATGACAGCCGCCACCTGCAGAGCGACACGCCCCGCCGTTGACTGGCTTAACTCGGGAATGCTGGCCCAGGGATCCGGCCCCGCCAGCAGTTTCAGTTGACCTTTCGAGTCAATCCAGGCTGTCTCGAGACCGATGGCCGCGATGGCCTCAGGGCTGAGTATGACCAGTGCCGCAGCGAATTGCCGCACCAGGTCTGCCGTGTGTTTTCGCTCGACCGGCCGGAGGGCCAGGAGTTCCGCGAGCGTCTGGGCCTCCATGAATTCATAGGCCAGCATTTGCAGGCGAGGCGTTTGCTGCACCTCCAGACAGCGGACGATGTGCGGGTGCCGGGCCGCGCGATGCAGGGAGGTCTCATCGAGTGTCGTTTTTCGCTCCGCGAAAGAACGTCCTTTCGCGGAGCGAAAGACGACACTCCCGTCCCCCGAGTCGAGCAGGTTCGGCCCCTCCTGACCATCAGGTGCCCAACTCGGCGACCGTTCCACGCGGTTCACCTGCAACAACACCAGCCGCTGCGCCCCCGCCTGTTCCGCCACAAAGACATCGGCGGACTCCGTCGTGGCGAGCTTCTCCAACAGCCGATATGTCCCGGCATATAACCCAATACGCCCCGCCAGCAGTTCACTCGCCTGCCACTGCGTGATGACCTGTTTTTCCACCAGCGCCGCTGCGTACTCCTCCGCCCGACGGTCCAAATACGGTGCCGATTGCACCATCACCTGCCCGAACAGCGATTCCGCAAACAGCCTTGAGCGCAGCAATCCCTCCAGCAGGTCAGCTGCGGTTTGAGGCGGCTTCGGCAGGCAGTGCAACTGCGTCATCACTCGGTGGCGGCTTTCAGTCGAGACAGTCGTCCAAGCCCGTGAGCAGGTGAGCAAACGGGATACCTCCGGTGGCCAATAAATAGATCTCCTGACTGCTCAATGGGTTGTGGCGTTTCCATTACGCCGAATGTTGCCAAATCTCCACAGATGTTTCGGTTTTGCCACACTCCGACCGTCTGGCAGGAATGGCCGCTCCGCCCCCGGTTCCGACGAATGGTCACAAATCAATCGCCTCTTGCCGTTTACACGTTCTCCCTCACCCTCTATCTTTCCGGTCCTCCCGGAATTGGCGATTGTGTCGATTCTTCACGGGGAGGGCGCAGCGTGGTTCCAGTTCTGCATCAGCCCTTGGGGGCCGTGCTTCGGGAACCTCGTCGATGATCACTGGATGACCCGGATTAGTCCGGAAGGAGCAGGGCGTGTCGCTGGAAGATGACGTGAAGAAGATTGTCAGTGAGAAGCTCAGTGTCTCGATCGATGAAGTGAAGATTGACAGCAACTTCATCGACGACCTGAAGGCCGACTCCCTCGACATTGTCGAACTCGGAATGGCATTCGAAGACAAGTTCGGGGTCAGTATTCCGGACGAAGACTACGAGAAGCTGCGGACCGTCAAGGACGCGGTGAACTACATCGAGACACGGAAGTAACAACGGATGGCTCGTCGCGTCGTCGTCACTGGAATGGGCGTGGTCACAGCTCTGGGAACTGATATTCCCGAGTTCTGGGATAACGTCTGCGCTGGCAAGAGCGGGATTGGACCGGTCCGCCGGTTCGATTGCGCCCACTGGAAGGTGAACTTCGGCGGCGAGGTGACGTACTTCAATCCGGTCGATCATCTGCCCAAGATCGAAAAAGAACTCAAGCGGATGGACCGCTTTGTGCAGTTCGCCGTCGTGGCCGCTGACAAGGCGATCCGTCAGTGCGGCTTCGATTTCAACACGGAAGACCCCTACCGCCACGGGGTTCTCGTGGGGAGCGGGATCGGCGGCCTGAATGAGATCGAGGTCCAGCACCAGACCCTTTATGAAAAGGGTCCGGCGCGAGTCTCGCCGTTCATGATCCCCAAGCTGCTGGTCAACGCGGGCAGCGGGAATGTCTCCGTGTTGTGGGGCCTGCGGGGACCGAACAGCGCGGTCTGTACCGCGTGTGCCTCGGCCACGAACGCCATCGGAGATGCGTACAAGCTGATCCAAAACGACATGGCCGACATCATGGTCACCGGCGGCAGCGAGGCCGCAGTCACGCCGATGGGCCTCTCCGGGTTCAGCCGGATGCACGCGCTCTCAACGCGCTCCGAGAGTCCGCAAACCGCCAGCCGGCCCTTCGATCGCGACCGCGACGGGTTCGTGATGTCCGAAGGGGCGGGCATCATCGTCCTCGAAGAGTACGAACACGCCACAGCCCGCGGCGCGAACATCCTGGCCGAGATCCTCGGCTACGGCATGTCCGCCGATGGCACGCACATGACAGCCCCCTGTGCCGACGGCAGCGGAGCCCGCTATGCCATGGCCCAGGCCCTCCGCGATGCCAAGCTCAACGCCTCCCAGATCGACTATGTCAATGCCCACGGCACGAGTACGCCGTTGGGTGATAAGGCCGAGACGCTGGCCCTCAAAATGATCTTCGGTGACAAGGCCAAATCGATGGCCATCTCCAGCACCAAGAGCCAGTTGGGCCACCTGCTGGGAGCCTCGGGCGGTGTCGAGATCGCCCTGTGTGTGATGGCCCTGCAAACCCAGGTCGCCCCGCCGACGATCAACCTCGAAAATCCCGATCCGGATTGCGACCTGGACTATATTCCCAACCAGGCCCGCCCGATGCCGATCGACCGCATCCTCAAAAACAGCTTCGGCTTCGGCGGGCACAACGCCTGTCTCGTCCTCGGGCGTGTGTAATTATTATCGCACCGCACCGCTCCGCTTCGAAGACTTCGAAGCGGAGCGTGCTTGCGTTCGCCAGAACGCGGGAACTGATCGGCAAAGGGGACGACGATGAATGACCCACTGATTGACGAAATTCGCCCTGTGAGACGCCAGATTTCGGACGAACTCGGCCCGGATTTGTCCGGTCTGGTCGAGCGCTACGCCAAACTCGAGAACCGCTTTACGAAGCCTCCGCTGATTGCCCAGGAACGACGAACCAACCGCTGCACGGGAATTGGGGAATGGGGCGATTTGGCTTTGGAAAATCAATCATCGCCGCCCGGTGATCGGTGACGTTCGGCGATGAACACAGGTGCCTGAACACAGTTGTCAGGAACCGTTTACGGTGTGGCCAAAACACCGGCGGGACATGACAAGAACGGTTCCTGACACCTTGATTCACGACTGCAGGCCAGAAGGCGGGGCTCATGAACGTCACGACGACACCACACACCACACTCGCGCGAACAGTTCTCGGAGGACTGGCATGTCTTGCGATCGGGGGCGTG